>CAZIYY010000062.1:0-24701 GCA_964543585.1 uncultured Anaerolinea sp.
AAAACTTGATAGCCAAGTGCCTCTTTAGTGTCCAGTTTTATGGGTGCAGTACAGACACTCATCCTTTCAAGTAGAGTGTCTACAATTGTACCTGTTCTGAGACAATGAGGAATACTCGCCTAATTTTTATTTTCTACTCGCTTCCACAACTCCCTCGCAATCATCTCCTGATCTACAGGCAACCTATCAACCCTCACACCTACCGCGTTATAGATCGCGTTCGTGATCGCGGGCGTGGTCGGGATACTGCATATCTCCCCCACTCCCTTCGCGCCGTAAGGACCTTCCGCGGTGGGATGCTCAACGATAATGGATGTGATCTCTGGCGTGAGCATAATGCCAGGGATGCGATAGCGGGCGAGATGGTCGGTGACCAAGTAGCCGTTGTCCATAATGAATTCTTCGGTGAGGGCGTTGCCGAGTCCCATCATCACTCCACCTTCGACCTGTCCCTGCAAGCCAAGCGGGTTGACTGCCATGCCCACGTCGTTGGCGGAGATGACCCTGAGCACGCGGACTTCACCCGTCAGTTTGTTGACTTCCACTTCAGCGGCTTGGACCCCGAATGAAAAGGCGAAGTGCATGTCACCGCCTGTGCCGAGAGGCTGGGTCTTCGGCGCTTCGTATTCATACAGAGCACGCGGATGTTGTCCTATAGCTTTCATCTCCTTGGCAACTTCGGCATAGGTCATGGAATGTCCGTTGGCATGGACAATTCCATTCTCGAAGCGAATCTGCTCAGGTCTCACATCGTATTTTTCTGCAAGAGTCGCGGTGATGGCATCGCGCAAAGTCTTTGCAGCATAACGTGAAGCGTTGCCTGTGACATACGTTTGACGTGAGGCAGTGGTGGGTCCGCCATTGGGAGTCAAGTCAGTGTCCATCACCAAAACTTTCACCTGTTCTGGCGCGACAGACATTTCTTCTGCAACGGTCATGCGCATCACAGTCGTGAGTCCCTGTCCCATTTCAGCGGATGAACTCCGGACCTGAAAAGTACCATTGTCGTAAAGTTCAACTTCCGCCGCAGATTTATCAGGCGCGCCGCCGCCAAGTCCTGTGTTTTTGTAGCCCACGGCGAAGCCCCAAGCTCTCACGAGATGGGATTCTTTTGAACCGCGAAGACCGCTAAGGTCGCTAAGATTTAATTCTTTTTCCTTCGCGCTCTTTGCGTGTTTCGCGGTTAAGTTTGAGTCGCTGAGGGAAGAGTCAAGATTGGGAGAAGAAACAACTCTCGGCTTGAAAGGATGCGGGTTGTCCTTCCGCATTTCTGCATCCACTTTATCGATACATTCCATGAGTCCAACCGACTCGCGCAATTCCTGTCCTGTGTTCGTGATGCTTCCGACATGCAGCGCATTCATGCGACGAAGTTCAACGGGTTCGATATTCAATTTTTCGGCGAGCATGTCCATCATGGACTCGACCGCAAACGCCGATTGCGTGACGCCGAATCCACGGAACGCGCCCGCAGGCGGATTGTTGGTGTACATGGCGTAACAATCGGCGCGCACGTTCGGGATGTTATACGGACCCGCCGAGTGCGTGGTGGCGCGGGTCATCACCTTTTCACCGAGCGACGCATACGCGCCCGTATCGCCATAGAGTTCCGACTCACAGGCAACGATGCGTCCATTTTTCTTCGCGCCGATCTTCACACGGATCTGCGTGGCATGTCGCTTCGGATGCACGAGCAAACTTTCATGACGATCAAACAACAACTTCACAGGTCGTCCCGTGACATTCGCCAGCATCGCAACATGGATCTGCCCCATCACATCTTCCTTGCCGCCGAAGCCGCCGCCCATCAACTGTCCAACAATACGCACGCGCGACTCATCCCAATCCATGGAGCGCGCCACCTGCGTCCGATCCTGATACGGAATTTGCGAACCGCAATAAATTTCCATACGCCCATCGGGCAACGGCACACCGATACTACATTCAGGCTCGATGAACGCATGCTCATAAATCGGCGTGTGGAACGTGTGCTCCAAAATCACATCCGACTCGGCAAAACCTTTCTCCATATCGCCCTTGCGGACTTTGATGTGCTTGAGCAAATTTCCCTTTTCGTGGATTTGCGGGACGCCCTCCTGACGCGCCTGCACTGGATTCGTGATGACAGGCTGGAGGTCGAACTCCGCTTCGATCAACGCCGAGGCTTGCTCGGCAATCTCCTGACTTTCCGCGGCAACGATAGCAATCGCGTCCCCCACGTATCGGACGCGCTCCCCAATCCCGACCATCACGGGCCAGTCATAAATGACCAGTCCATGATTGTGTTCGCCAGGGATATCATCGGCGGTCAAAATAGCGACTACGCCGTTGAGCGCTTTTGCTTTTGAAATATCCAGACTCTTCAAGAAAGCGTGAGGCACCATTGCACGACGAACTTTCGCATACAACATGCCGTCGAACACAAGGTCGTCAGTGTAAATTGCCTCGCCATTCACTTTCTCAATCCCGTCGGGTCGCAGATGTGTATGTCCAACTGATTTGTGGACGTGAATCGAATCAGGGATGTTTGGCTTCCTGACAGGTTCACCTGTCCGCAAAGATTCCGCCGCGGCAAGAATAGAATTCTCAATTGCAGGATACCCCGCGCAACGACAGAGCGTATCCTTCAACGCAAAACGAATCTCATCGCTCGTTGGGTTTGGATTCCGTTCAAGCAATGCGTACGCCGTCATGATCTGCCCAGGGATGCAGAATCCGCACTGCACCGCGCCATGTTCGACGAAGGCTTCTTGTAGAGGGTGAAGGGTCTTTAAACCGCTAAGATCGCTAAGGTCGCCAAGATTTAATTGTTTTTTCTTCGCGTTCTTTGCGTGCTTCGCGGTAAATTCTCCCGCCAATCCTTCAATCGTCACAATCGTCTTCCCATCCGCGCGCTCGGCGGGATAGACACACGAGTCCACAGGCTCGCCATCCACAAGGACAGTACACGCGCCACACTCGGCTTCATCACATCCGATCTTTGTGCCTGTGAGTCGCAGTCTTTCGCGCAGGAGGGCTGAGAGCACCTCGCCTGGGATGGGGTCGAGGGTATGTTGGTTGCCGTTAACTGTAAGTGAAATTTGCTTGTTCATTTTATGTTTCCTAAAAAGTTTTGAAGACGCTGAAGCGGGGAGAAAACCATTTGGAGAATCTCAATGTCTCCGTGTCTCAGTGGTTAGAACACTCTTAAATATTTTGGGCATATAGCATCCCTGCCAGTGCCACTATACCAAAGACAGTGATGATCACACCCGAAATGCGGTTGACCCATAACAATCCCTGCGTGGTGAACTTGGTACGGAAAAGTCCTACGCCGCCGACCAACAGAAACCACCAGAGCGCGGAGCCGAGAAAGACTCCCAGCACCAGAATTAATGCTGAGGCATAACTTCCGCTTGTGTTCGCCAAGCCGAGTCCTGCAAAGATCGCCACAAAGGAAAGGATGGTCAAGGGATTGGTCACGGTCAACAAGAAGATTGAGGCATACGCGCCGAGTAGTCCGCTTCCGCCAGCCTTCGCTGCCTGTTCAGCGGGTTTGGAAAGCAAGGTCTTGATGCCAAGATAACAAAGGAAGAGTCCGCCGAAGAGACGCAGCCACATCTGTTGACCGACAAGGAAACTGGAGATAAAGGTCAAGCCGAAACCTGCTATGCAGCCATAGATCGCATCTGCGGTTGCGGCGCCGAGTCCAGACACCAGCCCCGCAAGCCGACCATCCGTCAACGTGCGGCGGATGCACAGTACACCGATTGGTCCCACTGGCGCGGCGATAGAAAAGCCGATGAGGAGTCCACGAGGGAAAAAAAAGAAGTCCATATTTTAGACTGCTCGTTCCCACGCGGTTATGAGTGTATCCTTGAATAAGCCGACAACGATGTGCTGACGATAGTCCGCGCTGGCGCGGCGAGGGCTGGTACGGAATTTGATTTGCCCAAGCAGAGTTTCGATGGCGGATCCAAATGTTGTATCGTTGAAGGGTTGACCCCGCAAAATAGATTCTACTTCTGTGGCGCGGAAAGGAGTCGATGCACCGGGACCAACCGCGATGTGAATATCCTTTACGATGTCCTTCTCGCGCTCCAGCCAAACAGCGACATTGATGATGGGTAACGCAACTCCTTGCGGACGCATGATGCGTTTGAAACAGGAGGCTTGATTGTTTTTTGAAAGTGGCAGATAGAAGCCAACGATGAGCTCTTCACCGTGTTTGAGAGATGATTTACCCGCGCCTAAAAATAAATCTTTGAATGAGATGCGGTACGTTCCAACGCCGCCGAGGACGGCGGCTGGAGCATTTGCGCTGGCAATCTCAGCTTGCGCGTCTAACGCGAGCAAGGCAATTGTTCCATCTGCGGCGGGGAGGGCGTGCGCGACATTTCCGCCGAGGGTGGCGACATTGCGGACTTGCGGTCCCGCGATCAACTCGCAGGCTTCGGTGAGGGCTTGGGCGTGCGCGCCAGCTAAAGGGTCCAGAACGATGCGGTTGACCGGGACCGATGCGCCGACAAAAAGCGAGTCGTTTCGAATTTCAAGCGCAACCAATTCCTTAATTGCGCTAACATCAATCAAAGTTTGTACAGGGGAATGTCTGCCTTGTTCCAAATCCAATAATAGATCTGTCCCGCCTGCGATTGGGGCAAGTGGACGCGGCGCATTTGCGAATGCATCCATTGCTTCGGGTAGATTTTTTGGTCGAACGTAATTCTGCCAAAGGTTCATGGTGGTGCCTTCTTTCTTGGACGGCGGCACTTTTCGATGGGATTGCCCAACGCCGTGGCGCTGTGACGCCACGACCACCGAACCGATGGAGTGATATTGTACTGCTTTTATTTGCCGCGTTCACCGCGGATATATGGCTCACCCAATGCGGCGGGCGCGCCAAGTCGTTTGCGGATGGCTTCGCGCGAACCGATTACCAAGACGATAACTGTGAAAGCATACGGAAGCATTTGCAGGAAGAAGCCCAGATACGAGTTGTAATAAAACGGGTTGGCAAAGCCAAGAAGAAGTGTGGGACCTTGAATATCGAGGATGAGACGGCGTAACGCGCCGAATGCATATGAACCAATCGCGGCGCGGATCGGATCCCATTGCGCGAAGATCACGAGACCAACCGCGATCCAACCCTGACCTGCCGTCGTGAGTTCACTGAACCAGCCTGGCGCAACTGCGAGGCTGATTGTTGCACCACCGAGACCCGCCAGCAAACCACCGATAAATACATACAGATAACGCGTGCGATATACATTGATACCGAGCGCATCTGCCGCAGAGGGATATTCACCCACCGAACGCAAATGCAGACCCGGGCGTGTGCGATTGATATAAAACCACACCAGCGGCGTAAGGATGTATCCAATATATACAAGCACACTCTGGCTTGTGAAAAAGATGGGACCGAGGATTGGAATGAGCGAAAGTAGCGGAATGGAGAACGAAGGCATCAGGGCAACAGTACCGGATTTGCTCAAGCCTTCGCCCAGCACGAGGCTGATACCAGTGCCAAGGAAGGTCAACGCCAGTCCACTCACAACTTGATCTGCGTGTAAATTGATGGAAATGAAGGCATGGATCTGGCTGATGATGCCCGCGAAGAGCATGGCAACCAAGATACCAAGCCATGGATTACCCGTCTGAATCGTCACGCTATATCCGGTCATGGCACCGATGAGCATCATGCCTTCCACGCCGAGATTTAATACGCCCGAACGTTCGGCGAGTATTTCACCTAATGTAGCAAATAGTAGAACCGTTCCGCTTGCGACGCCCGCCTGCAAGATGATGATGAAATCCATTTATTATTCCTCCACTCGTACGATACGGACTCGATACCGCAATAAGAAATCGCTTGCGATCAGACATACAAGGATGATGCCTTGAATCATCTTCGGCACGCCAGAGGGTTGAATCTCGCGTCCTGCCAAAATCAAAGCGCCGAACAAAATCGCCACGATGATGATCAGCAGTGGATTCAACTTTGAGAGCCATGCCACAATAATGCCTGTGAAGCCATAGCCAGATGCAATGGGAGAAGTCTGCAAGCGATGTACAACACCCGCCACTTCGCTCATGCCGCCGAGTCCCGCCAGTGCGCCCGAAAGCATCATTACCAGGATCGTATTCCGCGTAATGCTGATACCCGCATATTGCGCGGCATGTGGGTTATCACCGATAAGTCTAATCTCATAACCCCAGCGACTGCGATACACGATCAGCCACAAGACAATTGCGGCAACAATGCCAAGCAACAGACCACCATGCGTGGTCAAACCACGGAAGATCGGAAAGGTTTTAGCGTATTCAAGCAAGCGTGGCAGTGAAGCATTATCCGGAAACTTCGGGCTCATTTGGAATCCGCCTTCGCTCCACACTGCAAACACCCAATAATTTACCCACGAGACCGCAATGTAATTCAACATCAACGTACTGATGATCTCGTTCACATTGAATTTTGCTTTTAAATAACCCGGAATAAATCCCCATACGGCGCCCATCGCCATACCACCCAGCACCATTACAAATAAAAAGAACCAGCGCGGCGTCTCCGCTTGCAACAGCGGCGCCAACACCACGGCACTTGCACCCCACGCGCCCATGATGAATTGTCCCTCGGCACCGATGTTCCACAACTTCATTCTGAATGCCACCGAACAAGCCAGCGCGGTCAAAATGATTGGCGTGGCTTTGACAATTGTGTCTGATAAAACGCCGATATCGCCGAAAGATGCCCTGGCAATATGGATGTATGATTTCAGCGCGTCTCCACCTGCCACCGAAATTAAAATCCCTCCCAGGATCAACGCCACCACGATCGCGCCCAAAGACACCGCCAGCGGAAACCAGCCCGGCGGCACTTCCAAACGCGGCTCCACCTGGACACGATAATTAAATCGTTTCTTCAATGCCGATGTGGATTCACTCATGTGTAGTGACTCCTTCCTTGTGGATTTCTGCCAGCGGCGTGCCGGTCATCATCAAGCCAATCGCCTCAATCTGACTTTGGTCTGCTTCGGTTGCATCGACCTTTAGCTCACCCATGATCTTGCCCTCATAGACCACATAGACGCGATCGCTCAATGCCAAAAGCTCTTCCAACTCTTCGGAGATCAACAACACACCCGCGCCTGCTTCGCGTTGAACCAGCAACAGGCGGTGGACTCCTTCTATCGCGCCCACATCCAGCCCACGGGTCGGTTGAACCGCAACCATAAAGTTGGGACGTCCCGAAATCTCACGCGCCAGAATCACACGCTGTAAATTTCCACCTGAGAGCAGTCGCACAGGTGTGTTATCCACATTCGGCACGATGATGTCATATGCAGCTTTGAGTTCATTCGCAAATTTGCTTGCAGCGTTCATGTCGAGCAATCCGCGATTTGAAATTGGCGACTTGCGATAATTCTTCATGATGACATTGTCGGTAACACTCAAGTTCGGCGCAGAACCAACGTGGTTTCGGTCTTCAGGCACATACGACATGCCATGCTGGATTCCGAACAACGTATCGCGGTTGCTGACCTTATCGCCATTCAAGATCACTTCGCCCTGCTTGCACGTGCGCAGCCCTGTAATAATTTGAGACAATTCATTTTGTCCGTTACCCGCTACACCCGCCACACCGACAATCTCGCCCTCGCGCACATTCAGCGAAAGTCCGCGCAACGCGGGCAGACCTTTGTCACTCTCCGCACGGACATCTTTGACTTCCAGAATCAGTTTTCCTGGTGTCACCGGTTTTTTGTCCA
Organism: uncultured Anaerolinea sp.; assembly: GCA_964543585.1. GTDB lineage: Bacteria > Chloroflexota > Anaerolineae > Anaerolineales > Villigracilaceae > Defluviilinea. The sequence goes on from CAZIYY010000062.1 coordinate 7,746, forward strand.
CGAAGAAAACCACGTCGCGTCCCACCATCAAACGCGCCAGTTCCTGTCGCGTCACACCTTTGGACTCAACACCCGCCGCAGTCGCCACGCCGCGCCGCAACACACTGACGCGATCGGCGATCGCTGTCACTTCCTGGAGTTTATGGCTGATAAAAATAACAGACTTGCCCTGCGCAACCATCGAACGCAAAGTGTCGAACAACACATCGATCTCCTGTGGAGCCAGCACTGCGGTCGGCTCATCCATGACTAACACATGCGCGCCGCGATATAACATCTTCAATAATTCCACGCGCTGTTGCTCGCCAACGGATAACTGCCATATCTTGGCACGCGGATCGACCTTTAAACCAAAACGCTCGCCCAACTCTGCGATCTTTGAGTCATATTCGGGCAGGCGCATAAAGAAACGCGGCTCATCGAGTCCAAGTAGAACATTTTCAGTCACAGTCTGGGATGGCACCAGCATAAAATGTTGATGCACCATGCCGATCCCGGCTTGAATCGCATCACGCGGCGATGAAAAATTAACCTGCCTGCCATTTACTTTGATAATACCTGAGTCCTGCTTATATAAACCCGCCAGGATGTTCATCAACGTGCTTTTGCCCGCGCCGTTCTCGCCAAGCAATGCATGGATTTCGCCTGCGCGCAATTCAAAATCCACGTGGTCGTTGGCAAGCACGCCCGGGAAGCGCTTGACGATACCGCGCATTTCTACAACCAGATTGGAGGATGTTGATTCGGTCAAGGTGTGCCTCCTGTTAGAGCCATTCGCGTTGAGCGGAGTGAGCTGTCAGGCGAACGAAGTCGAAACGCTGCTATTCACCAATTACGCGCCCTTCGACTGCACTTCGCTCCGCTCAGGGCGTATAAGTCATTATACAAAAAAGGGGCAGAACCCTTTGATGAGTCCTGCCCCAATCATACTTCACAAACTTACATTATGGACCGAGTTTCGGCAGTTCAGCAGTCACGCCGTCAGCCCACCAATACATGCCCGTCTTGCAAGGCACATCGCCACCGGCGAAGCAGTCAATATCGATCGGTTCAAGCTTCTGTCCATCAGCAAGGACAGTATTGCCTTTGTTGTCCTTGATAGGACCAGCAAAGACATCGAAGCGGGTGAACTTGCCAGCCAGCATTTGGGCAAGGGTATCTTTCACCATTTGAATATCAGCCGCAGGGAGATCGGACTCACCTTTGGTCAATGACTGACCTTCCATGAATCCGTAGATGCCCATCGCGCCGGAATCCGCATCGAAGTAATCGAAACCGGGCTTATAGCTCTTGTCGTTCACGCCTTGAGCAATCTTGGCATAAATCGGACCCCAGTTCCAATAGATGGTTGTCAGACAGCGCTCAACTTTGCATGAACCGACATAGTCATAGGTGATGCCCCATTTGCCCTTTGCTTGCGCAACATCAGCATTGGCAGGGGTATCAGCGCCGGTGAGCACCACTTGCGCGCCGCCATCAAACAGGGATGCAGCGCCGTCCTTCTCGGCAACAGGATCGTGCCAGGTGCTGATCCAACGCACATCCATGGTGCACTCGGGGCAGGTCTTCTTCGCGCCGAGCATAAAGGCATTGCCCAAACGCAACTCTTCCGGGATGGGGAAGGTCGCCATATAACCAAGTTTGGGGTTGCCATCCAGCTTGGCGCGCGAGCCAGCCAGCATACCCGCCAGGTACTTCATATCTTCCATCGCGCCGAACAGGTTACCAAAGTTCTTACCATTGGTTTTGAATCCGGTGAGATGGATGAATGTCTGATCGGGGAATTCTTCAGCAACGGCGGCCATCGGATCCATATACCCAAAGGAAGTGCCGAAGATAAGGTTGAAGCCCTTGCGAGCCAAACTGCGAAACACCTGCTCAGAGTCGGAGCCTTCGGGCACATTCTCGATATAAGCCACATGCACATTCGGAACGTTCTTTTCAACGTAGAGCAAGCCTTCGTAATGGGCCTGGCTCCAGCCGCCATCATCGTGGGGGCCAATCAGAACCATCGCAACATTGAACTTGCCCGCTTCCACCTCCGGGATCTGCAAACCACCGGAGTCAGCAGTGGCCGCGGGGGCCTCCGTGGCTTTGGGCCCACAGGCAGACATGGCAAGCACAAGTATGGTCAACATCAATACGATTTTCAAAAGTGTCTTACTCATTTCTACTCCTCTTTTCATCATTATTCGGATACACACAATCAGACAGCAAGGCGATTCTCTCTCGTTTTGGGCAACCTCCTTTCAAGGTCATATCCAATTATATTTGAACAGTGTGAGCCATACGCACATTGTAGGACAAATCACCGACTTAAATCAAGCGCATAACTCATGGACTACACCCGAACTTGCTCCTGGCTTCGGATAATAGCGCCTCGCCTCCTTCTACGCCTGCAGTTGTTTCCGTTTCGACGCGTTCCCACAGCCGACACAGCAACGGCCCGACATAATCCTTCGAGACCTTGTAAGACTCCTGCGACAATTCTACCGCACGCTCCCACTCCCCCGCGTGGGCATAACCTTCGATGAAAACAAATCGTTCAACAGGATCATTCGGATGATCGTCCAACTTGAATGCAATATCTCCAATTCTAACGACTTCTGCCCAATCCTCATACTGGCGGGCTAGGTCAGCCTTCTCGAAATAATAACACCATCCATGCTTAGGTTCAGGCGCAAAAATGGACTCAGGCATGGCTGCCGCGTCCTTTGTGCGGATCATGGATGTATTGCTCAACATCGCCGCGTCGCGCAGGAGGGGCACGAGCAATCTGTTCTCCACGTCAATTTGTGGATCAAGCACGCGTAAGCACTTGGGGGGTGAAAAATTAATCACAACCACCTGCGACGTATTGCCATAAAACGTTCGAGCCAGGTAATTCTGCTCGAAAGCCAGACCAGGCTTGAGGTCCGGTAAGCCGCGGTTGAGTCGGATCGAGATAAAGTACAGGATGTGATCCATCTCCTGATCACGGCTGTAAATCCAGTTCAAAGGTCCCGAAAGAGAGTTGTCGCTGAAATACGTCATAGGCAGGTCGTTGGAAATGATCGCAGTGTTCTTTTCAAGCGATGGGATGCGCCAGCTCATCTGCCAGAAAAGATCATGTTGAACTTCCCAATCACGGACATAAGCAATGTTGGTCTCAAATTGTTTCCCAATCGAAAACGCGATCAATAATGACAAAATACCGAACTGCAATTTCGGTATGGAATTGAGCAAGCCGATCAAAGCCACAAAGATCAGACTCGAGCCAAGCATAAATGGCAGGGTAAAGCGGTCTGCCGAAAAATGTAATTGCGCTTCGATACCCACCAGCCAGAAGGATACGCCTGCGAACAGCCATGCAAAAAAGCCAAGAAGGAACATATCTGTTATCCAACCGCGTTCCGATGACTCGGATTTGTTGAAGTGGAAAAAATAAATAGCAATGGAGGGCGTGGACAATAACACAAGCGCGGCGGCTAAAATACTTACGCGCGTTCCCAATTCAGCGGCGCTGATCGGCTCGAATGGGAAGACCCACGCGTGAGGTACGGTCTCCAAGAAGGCAGAAAGAATGTTTCGCGCGATTGACCAAATCCCCAGCAGCGGATTCTCGCGGACGAGTTGCAAGGCAATATAAGTGTAACTGGCATTTTGATTCTCAAAGAAGAACAGACGCCAGATCGTTACGCCAGCCATAACGCCAAAATATGGAAGATAGAGAACAATCGCGCGACGGATTTTTTGTTTCCATTCGTCAGTCAATACGATCCAAAACAATATGACCCGAAGAAATTCCATGAAATAAAAATATTCCAGCGTAAGCAAATTGACAACGGAGAATATGAGAGCGGCAATGATCAATAACACGCGCCATACTCCTCTCCCAAAGGGAGAGGACGGGGAGAGGGCAGGCTGACGAATTGCAAGAACGGATAAATAAAGTGAGAGCAGGAAACAATTGAGAATGATATAGAAGTGCGTGTACATCAACGAGATGAAATTTTGTCCCAGCCCTGGATACACCAGGAACAATAGACTCGTCCACAACGCGGGACGTTCATCCTTCTGCCAAACTTGTCGTAACAACATCCAAACCAGCACAGCCGTGAGCCAACGCATGATGACCATGGTCAACTGCCAGCGCCAGGGATAAGGTCCGATCAACGGCATGGTAATTTGATAGATCATCCCCCAGAACGGGCGGCTGGTTGAAAAAGTCTTCGTCAGCGCGTCGGGACCCAAACGGTAGTAAATCCACGTCCAGGGCGCTTCATCCCAATAAAAGCCGCGCTCCCAGAAAAACAATCCATACGCCAGGAAAGCGACGACGAATAAACCGAACGGCACACCGCTCGGTGAAGATAACGTGGATTTGATCTTTTCCAAATAATCCTTCATTCGAGAATCAATTCCATACGATGACGTTGATAACGACCTTCCGAGAAGGTTCTGATGATCTTGAAGCCTGCCTTGTCATACAAAGCAATCGCAGATTCATTTTCGTTCTCAACGCTCAAAACAACTGACCGATAGCCCTTCGAGCGGCCTGCTTCAATAAACGCGTTCAATAACTTTGCGCCCAATCCCTGCCCTCTTTGATCCGATGCGACACCGATATAGGTTAACTCAATCGCGTCGCTTTTCATATCCATTTCAGCAGAAGGTGAAAGCACAGAAGAGATCAACTGCCAGAACACAAGTGGGCGGGTAACCATCACACGAAGCATTTGAAATGCAAACCAGGGCAACGGTGAGCGAAGGCGTGAATTGATTCTATCAGGATGCGGCGAACCCATTGCCCATCCGAGCATTTCATTCGAAGAATTTAGCGCGCATATCCCAATCAAAGATTCGTCGCTACGCGCAATCTGGTAATATCGCAAAACCATCGGCAGACCCAACTCGGTAAGAAGCGTGCGCATCACGGAATAATGAAGTTCCGACAATCGCTTTATATGATCGTCTTCGAGTTGTGAGAGAGCGATAAGTTCGTAATCCATAAAAAATCTCAAGCCAAGCCTTTGATGAGGAACGGACCGAGAGAACGCACTACAAATGAAGGCAAACGCTTCCATACCCAGATTGCGATCTGGAATTTGGGATTCTTCTGATTCAATTCAGGCAACGCGTGGCCAGACATGAGCGCGTACCAATAAGCGAGTAGTTGCTTACGCGGCTTCCATTTCATCTTGAACATTTCATTGCCAGAGCCAATCAAACTACGTCCCAGGTCGAATACCCTGTATCCCTTTCGGCAGTAACGCTCGAACAAAGACCAGTATAAAAACTCCCCTGCGTAGTTGGGGCGATAACGCCACAAAATATTCGCATGAAGATTCGTCACCACATCATCTTGAAATATTAACACGCCCGCGCCCGCAAGTTTGCCTCGATCATCATACAACGCGGCGAACTCCAACGCGTCGCCTAATGACTGTGCCATTGCGCGCAAATAATTCTTGTTGTGATAGGGCGAGCCAAGTTCATGCATACTCCGCGCAAGTCCCTCATAAGCATCATCGAGCAAATCAAGGTGACCGAACTTCATCGCGAATCCCTTCTTCAACGATTTGCGGATGTGGTTGCGATGATCGGAACTGTACGCGGACATCAGTTGATCGGGATCAGGCACAAGGTCCGCACGATACGTGGCATAGATTGGATACTGAATCCAGCCTTCCGGCGTGGCGCCTTGGCGCCATTCCCCCGCTTCAAACCTGATGTTGACATACTCGACGCCCAAATCATTCGCCAACTCTCGAGCTTGATCCAATAAAGCGTCGCGCGCAGCGATGGATGAATAGGCAAAGCCGCCATAAGATCCGAAGGGCGAGGTAATCAGATAATCTCCAAAGATAGGATGCTGAATACGCACAATAGCGAGCCACCCATCAATATCTTTCTCTGTTTGAGCAACGATTCTATAAACGGGAAACTTATACACCTGATGGATGAACGATAACCAGGGTTCCAACCCGACTAGCCCTGCGGAGCGCGAGATGGATTCAGGCAAAACGATTGACTCATTTTGTTGGAGAATTCTGACGCGAGGAGAAACATTTGAACTCATTAAGATTCAGCGACCTTCACCACCTCATCGAGATATGTTCCAAGCGGAGAAACAGGAAAGTTACGGAGGAGGTCGCGGAGAAATGCGGACTTATCCCGAAGAAAAGGCACAAATAACGGATGCACGACCAGATCACGTATGAGGCGCATGGATAGACCGGGGCTCACCAATTCATATGGATGCAAAATGATGACGGGATTGCGCCCGCGCTTGAGTTCCTTTTCGATTAGTTTTAGAATCCCATGTCCGATCAATCCGATGCTGAAACTGGAACCGTATGGAATCTCTCCATCCAGAAGTAATTTGAGGGAGAAATCGCGCGGCGCAACATAATTTCCGTTTTCGCCGCGCAGGCGAATCGTGCTGACGGGTATCTCCCAAACATTCCCTTTTTGCAGCAAGGTCCCAGCGGGAGCATAAATGGACGAACTATATAAGAACCCCGAAGCATCCAGCAATGGATAAGCCGCTTCGCTGATACCGATCATCGGCGCGCGATAGCCGCGCACATGATATTGCTTGCACCACGAAGACGAAGCGCGGATATCATCCGCTAGTTCATTCGCGTTCACCAGTGGACGGTGGATATGACAATGCAGTCCCAGTTCGTGACCAGCGGAGACTATTTTTTGGGGGACTTCAGGATACCAATCCGCGATTTCTCCGACGAGATAAATGCTCGCCTTGGAATCACCCAACTGTTCAAGGATCGGATCTATAGCGCGTAACGTGAACCCGCCATCCAGATCTCTGCGCTGGTTTGTATCATTCAGGCCATCGTAATAACGAAAGAGCGCAAATACAGGCTCATAATCAATACTGAGGAGAACGCGGGGAGACAAGGACATTTGCAGTTTTAGTCTTCTGGTCTTGCAGTGATACAGTCTGTCCGCATAACCGCGCGAGTTTTCCAAAACCATTGACCATGCGACTAGGCGACTATCAGACTATGTGGCTATCCAAGTGCCTGTTTCGCCTTTGAGCGCGCGCCCGATATTTTCTGGATTGGTAATCAACGCCTGCTTGCCGCCATTTTCAAGATACCAGATGGCAGCTTGTATCTTCGGCGCCATCGAGCCTTTAGCGAAATGCTTGCCTTCTTCGAGATAAGCCTTTGCTTCGGCAAGAGTCATCTTATCGAGCCACTTTTGATCGGGCTTGCCGAAGTTGATGGCAACTTTTTCAACCGCAGTGGCAATCAGGAGCATATCGGCTTTGAGCGAACGAGCAAGAAGGGACGAGGCGAAGTCTTTATCAATCACCGCCGCAGTGCCGCGCAATTCGCCATTTCCCGAATCGACAACAGGGATTCCCCCGCCACCCACGGTGATGACGACGATCCCCGCGTCGAGAAGCAACTTGACCGAATCAAACTCTACGATCTCTCTCGGCAATGGGGATGGCACGACTCTCCTCCAGCCCCTGCCTGCATCTTCGACGACAGACCAGCCCATCTCCCTTTCGCGTTTCTTCGCTTCGGCTTCGTCCATAAACGAACCAATCGGTTTGGTTGGCTTTTGAAAGGCAGGATCATTTTGATCAACGAGAACTTGAGTCACTATGGTGCAGGATTTTTTGTTGATCTTTCGTTTATGAAATTCGTTGCGCAACGCCTGCTGTAGTTCATAACCGATCGCGCCCTGCGAGTCCGCGCCGCAGACATCCAGCGGAACTTCATGCATACCCTCCACTTTCGCAGCGATCTCGGAGCGGCGCAGGATGAATCCGACCTGCGGCCCATTTCCATGACCGATCGCCAAATCCCAGCCCGCTTCGATCATATCCACAAGATGTTCTGCGGTCTCTCGCAATGCCTCCATCTGGCTTTCGACCGTTACGTTTTTATCGTCCTTAATCAGTGAGTTGCCGCCGATGGCGACGACAGCGAGTTTGTTTGTCATTGATAAGACTCCTAACTTAGCCACAGAGATCACGGAGTTCTTTGAGTTTTTTTCTCTGAGTCTCTGCGCGCTCTGTGGCAAAAATTAACTCATCGTCAGCGCCATCACAGCCTTCTGCGCGTGCAGGCGATTCTCTGCTTCATCGTAGACGACCGAATGTTTGCCATCAATCACACCATCAGTGACTTCGAGACCACGGTCGGCAGGGAGACAGTGCATGTAGATTGAGTCTTCCTTTGTGAGACCCATGCGTCGCTCGTCGGTGATCCAGGATTTGTACTTGTCAATCAAGGCTTTGCCTTCCTCTTTGCCGGTCGTCGCCAATAACGGACCCCACGACTTGGGATAGACGACATCCGCGTCCTTGAAGGCTTCGTCCATGTTATCGGTGACATCGAATCCAACGCCAGATTTCTTCGCGTTATCCTGTGCCTGTTGCATGATATCGGGCATCAACTTGAATTCGGGTGGATGTGCCAGTACCACGTCACAGCCGAAGCGGGTCATTTGGAGAATTAGAGATTGGGGGACAGAGATCGGCTTGCTGTATGATGCGGCATATGCCCAAGAGACAACGACCTTCTTGCGTTTGAGGTCGCGTCCCTTCTTTTCGATGACGGTCATAATATCCGCCAGACATTGGAAGGGATGATACACGTCGCATTGCATGTTGAGGATGGGTACGCGGCTGGCTTTGGCGACATTGTTGATATATTGATTGCCGAACTGCCAGTCGCATTGACGGATGGCGATGCCATCGAAGTAACGTCCGAAAATTTCACCGATCTCTTTGGCAGTATCCCCGTGTGAAATCTGCGTGGTCTCGCTGTCAATGAATGCGGCATGACCACCCAGTTGCGCCATGCCCGCTTCGAACGATCCACGTGTGCGCGTGGACGTGAAGAAGAACAGCATTGCCAGCGCTTTGTCGCGCAAGAGCGCGTGAGGTTCGCCCAGTGCGCGCTTGCGTTTCAAATCCCACGCTACATCTAGAACAGTTTCGACTTCCTCCTTCGTGAAGTCCAGGTCGCCGATGAAGTCTCTGCCTCTAAAGTTTGTTTGCATATTCTTACTCCTTTTATTTTTATATCAAGTGGTGGTTGAGTAGGCGGCGCTCGTCCGCCATATCGAAACCACATCATCGAACATCATGTTTACTTGTTACTGGTGGTTTCGATACGGGGCGGGAAAACCCCGCCCCTACTCAACCAACGGATTATTTATGTTATGTTGATACTCTCAATAGTTCACCATCTACAAACTTCCCATCATCCCAAAACAAGCGGATGCCTTCACAGTAATCGAAGTGCGAGCCCCATGCAAAATGATCTGCATCAGGCAGACAGGCCACTGCACCCATCTCCACAATACCGCCGTGGTTGATGATGAGGGCGGCGCGTCCATCTGCGAGGTAGTTTGCAAGTTTCGCATAAATCGCTACAAGTTTACTCGCATAATTGGCTGAGGCTTCGCCTTTACGAACGGCTTCCGCATAACCCGCAAGCGATAGCGGCCATGGGGCTTCGCGTCCGACGTCGTTTCCGTAGGCACTCATCAGTTCGTTTTGTTCATCCACTGCAAAGCCCATCGCGATGGCGGTTTCAAATGCGCGCGGAAGTGTGGAAGTGATTACGCGGTCAAAAGGACCCAGATTCTGACCCACCAGGCGGGCGAGAGTCACGCCTGTTTGATTCAAATGGTCGCCAGGTTGCGAGCACATGGAGTGGCGGCGGACTTCAAGAGTTTTCATTTTATGAGGCTGGGAAGTATCGCATAGAACTCCGTCGCTTTGACCATATCTTCCAACGCGACCGAATCGCGAACCGTATGCGCGGTCTCTTCATCGCCGGGACCAAAACCAATTGAAGGGATGCCCGCTTTGCCTGCCCAGTAGATGCCGTTCGTGGAGAAGTTCCACTTGCCGCTTGGGGCTGAGGGCAAGCCAATTTGTTCGCGCGCCAGCTGTCCCGCCAGGACGAGCGCGTGATCTTCCTCCAATGCCCAGGCAGGGAAATATTTATCCACGGGGAAAACAAATCCAGTATAGGATGGCTCGTCGTAAAAGAGTTCTTCGAGTTTGACAGTGTCGCGATATTCAGTTGGAATCAGCGCTTCGACCTGCGCCCGGACCCCTTCCTTCGTTTCCCCAAATGTCATGCGCCGATCGATGAAGACGACGGCTTCATCAGGAACCGCGTTGATGGACGGAGTCTTGACGTGCATATCGCTGACGGTGATCTTGCCGTGACCGAGGAAGGGATGATCGCCGAGCTGCGGCTCGAGGTCGCGAATGCCCGCGATGATGGGAAGTAGTTTATAGATCGCGTTATCGCCCAAATGATTCGAGGCGGCATGCGCAGACTTACCCTTCGATGTGATCTTCATCTCAAGACGACCCTTGTGCCCACGATACGTCAGCATCTTCGTCGGCTCACCGATGACGACAAAATCAGGCTTGATACCCGGATCAACTTCAACAAAAGTGTTGGGCGCGATGCCATCACACCACTCTTCCATATTGCCGAAGTAATAGGCTGTCCAGCCTTCAAGCAGACCGAGGTCGCGCGCCATGGCAAGACCATAGATCATGCCGGGCGTGGAGCCTTTTTCATCGCACGCGCCGCGCGCATAGAGAACGCCATCTTCGATCTTGCCTTTGAACGGATCCCATTGCCATTCACTTGGATCACCAACACCAACGGTGTCAATGTGTGAGTCATATACAATGACGCGCTTTCCATTGCCCATGCGCCCGATGGTGTTGCCCATCTTGTCGAAGCGAACTTCGTCGAAGCCAAGTTTTTTCATCTCAGCCTGAACACGCTCGCCAACGGGACCAATCTTCGAGTCCATGCTGGGGATTTCGCAAATCTCCAGCATGAATTGAATCAATTCTTCGCGCGAGTTGTTGACGCGTTTTTTCATTTCACTTAGTTTGTTTTCCATAAAAACTCCTTTTTTGCCACTGAGACACAGAGACACTGAGTTTTGTTATTTATTCCCCGTGACTCTGCAACTCTGTGGCAAATTTATTTTGTGAGGATAAATCGTTTGATACCATCCTTCACGAGACGCGAGTTAAAGTTAATGAGCAAGCCAACACGTTTTTGCGTCAACTTCAGATATGTCAACACTTGGGCCTCAAAGACCGGGTCGTATCGCTCAACGCTCTTGATTTCAACAACGACCAAATCTTCGACCATCAAATCAATCCTATATTCGCCAAGTTGCCTGCCTTTATAAACCACAGGTAATTTGAGTTGTTGTTTGTAATGCAATCCATCCAGTTCAAACTCGACAACCATTGCATCTTCATATATATTTTCAAGCAAGCCCGGACCCAATTGTTTATGAACTTCAATTGCACACTTTATTATTCGTTCAGTGATCGCATTTTCAGGCATATTTGTTGGAATGTATTTAACTGGGTAATTCAGTCCACTCATAACATTCTCCTGCCTAAAACTCAAAACACTCTGTGTCTCCGCGTCTCTGTGGCAAACTAACCCGTACCCACGCGACGATTAACATGAAAATGGAAATAACCCGGAATGAAATAACTCACCGAATAATCCACCACCGAGCCTTTGGAATCATACAATTGCGATGCGAAGCGCAGCAGCACATCATCGCGTTGGATCTCGAGCGGTTTGGCGACATCCGCGGGCGCGTTGGTTGCGCTGATTGCGGCGCGGGAGACACCAAGTTTGTCGCCGCGCGCGATCAAAAAATCCAGCACGGAGCCGCTGAATTCAGCAGGCAGATCGTTGGATTTCAGAAGCGTTTCGGGCAGGGTATCAATCAAATACGCGGCGGGGCGTCCATCGGCGCGCATCACGCGTCGGACGCGCGTGAGGTGGGCTCCATCCGAAACACCCAGACCCTTTGCGCTTTCTTCATCCGCTTGAATCTGCTCGATATGCAAGTCACTGACTGTGATCTCCAGATTCATGCGGCGCGCCATTGTATCGAGACTCTCCAACACTTCAAGACCTGCGTCGATCACAGGAACTTTGCCAACGACATAGGTGCCCGAACCCTGACGACGGCGGATCAATCCTTGCGTTTCAAACGTGCGCATCGCTTCGCGCAATGTGGCGCGTGAGACACCCATTTGTTTGGCAAGGTCAGGCTCGGAGATCAAACGTTGACCCGCAGGCGTGCGCGCGATCAGCGAGGCAAGATCAGTCTGCAAACGTTGAAAAGGAAAGTTAGCCATCATCACTCCAATACCGGAACAAATTTGAATTTGGTCACATCCACCAAGCCTTTATCCGAAATTCGCAGCTCGGGGATCACCACGAGCGCGAGCAACGACAACTGCATGTTCGGATTATTGAGTTTGCACCCGCACGACTTAAAACCCTTCAAGATCGTTTCTGCTTTCTTCGCCACCACATCCGCTTTTTCAGTGGACATCAAACCCGCGATCTTCAACTCGACTTGACCGATCACTTTGCCGTTCTTGACGACGACCTGTCCCCCTCCGCTGCGTACGAGACTGTTGCCTGCCACCGCCATCGATTCTTCATCCGTGCCAACGACGATCATGTGGTGCGAGTCGTGCGCCACAGTGGACGCAATCGCGCATTTTGCAGTGAATCCAAAACCGCTGACGAGTCCCATCGTGATGCCGCCAGTGCGTTTGTGACGTTCGACGAGCGCGATCTTCCCGAGGTCGCGTTTCATATCTACTTTGATCTCGCCGTTTTCGGGTTGAACGTCGAAGGTCAAATGTCGGGTCGGCGCTTGATTTTCTATAACACCAATCACGTTTGCTTTGACTTTCGACCCTTCGACAGGCTCAGGGCGGCGCTTGTAACTCGTAACTCGTAACTCGAAGTCCTCCGCCCTCAACGCGCTCTTCAACTTCACAGACTTCGTCGCCCACGAAGGATAGCTAAATTTCGGCAATGAGACTTTCCACTTTCCACTTTCCGCAATCACCTGCCCCTTCGCAATGACCATCTCCGCTTTGAAATTTTTCAAGTCTTTTACAAGAACCACATCCGCCCAGCGACCGGGGGCGATCATACCCATTTCTTTGGCAACGCCAAAATGCTCGGCGGTGTTGATCGTCATCATTTGGATCGCTGTGATCGGCTCGAGTCCCTGCTGAATGGTGTGACGCAGGACTCGATCCATGTGCCCTTCTTGTGAGATTGTTTGGGCGTGCGAGTCATCGGTCACCAGCAGGAAGTGACGCGAATCCAAAAAAAGTTTTGTGATCGCTCCCACCTGCGAAGCGACATCGAACCACGCCGAACCGTAACGCAACATGGCTTTCATACCCTGACGTACGCGTGCAACTGCATCTTCAAGATGTGTGCCTTCGTGGTCATCTTCCGCGCCGCCCGCCGCGTATCCGTGAAATGGGATTCCCAAATCGGGTGAGGCATAATGCCCGCCGATGGTCTTATTGGCCGCGTGCGTGATGGACATTTCATCCAACATATTCTTATCGCCCATGAACACGCCGGGGAAGTTCATCATCTCGCCGAGACCAATAATGCCTTTCCACTTCATAGCTTTGGCAACTTCTTTCGGACCAATATGCGCGCCGGGAGTCTCAAGCCCGGGTGCAGACGGAACGCACGAAGGCATCTGCACCCAAACATGGATGGGCTGCTTCTGCGCTTCATCCACCATCAACTTGACGCCTTTGAGGCCAAAGACATTGGCGATCTCATGCGGGTCAATGAACATTCCTGTCGTGCCGCGCACCGCCACCGCGCGCACGAATTCTGTGACGGTCACCATACCCGATTCAACGTGCATGTGTCCATCGAGTAAGCCTGGGACGAGATAACGTCCCTTTGCGTTGATCACCTTTGTCTTTTTGCCAATCGTATGACGCGCATCTTCGCCGACGTAGGCGATGTGTCCGTCTTTGATGGCAATATCAGAGTCAGGAATAATTTCGCCCGACTGAACGCTGACCCATTTGCCATCGAGAATTACGAGGTCGGCAGGGACGCGTCCCATGGCAACGTCAACAAGTGAACGAGTCAGTTTAATGGAGGCAGGCATAGGTTCTCCGTCAAATGTAGACAGGTATACAAGTAGACAGGCATTATCGAATTGACTGAGTCAAAACAACAGAAGCGAGCCATAATGAGACAATCAGCAACGGCGCTATCAATAACCAGGCCACACGCATCTGGTGGCGACGGATTGCAAACGCCGAACCGAATTGCAATAAAGGCAATATCACCGCCGGATTGCGAAATCCTCCGCTAAGATAATACGTGAAGGGTATGCATATCACTCCGGCAATCATCAACAGGTTTGGTTTCTTCATCAACAAGCCGGCAATCGATAGCAGAATGGATGCAATAATCGCGGGCCAGCCAAAGACAATAATTACGAGTGCATCGAGCATGGTACTTTTCGGTTTGAAGGTTGGCAGGCTGGAACAGCTTGCCCTGAGCGTGTCGAAGGGTTCAAAAGTTTGAACTTGTTAACCTGTCAACAGTCTTTTAGCGGCTTTGTTATGTTTCTCGATCAACTTGTGTTCATCAACTGTGATCAAATGTCCTTCTCTTACAACAAATTTTCCGCCGACGACTGTGTAATCCACATTTGCGGGCTGCCCAAATACCAGCGCGGCAACGGGATCGTGCATGCCTGCGTAACCCAACCGATCAAGATTCACAGCGAAGAAGTCGGCGCACTTGCCAGCCTCCAGGCTTCCAACATCTTTTCGTCCGACGACTGCCGCGCCGCCACGTGTGCCGAGATATAAGGCTTCACGCGCGGTCATCAGTTTGCGATTGAGGTCCTGCGAAAGAGAGAAGCCGGTGATGCCTTCCCGAACGCGCGAGACAAGCATAGCCTGGCGGACTTCAGCCAATAGATGCGAACCGTCGTTGGATGCGGAACCGTCCACGCCCAAACCGACGTTTACGCCTGCCGCGCGGTATTCCTTGAGCGGCGCGATGCCCGAGGCGAGTCGCATATTGGAGGTGGGACAATGCGCCACGCCGCAATTGTGATTTGCGAATATATTGATCTCTTCTTCGCTTACGTGTACCGCGTGCGCGAACCAAACGTCGTCGCCGACCCAGTCCACTTCCTGCATATACCCAACGGGGCGATACCCGAATTTTTGCAGGCAGAATTGTTCTTCGTCTTCGGTCTCGGCGAGATGTGTGTGCAGATGAACTCCGTAGTTGCGCGCGAGTTTCGCGGATTGTTTCATCAAGTCGGTTGTGACCGAAAATGGCGAACACGGCGCAAGCACGATCTGCACCAGCGCGCCGTCCTTTCCATCGTGATATTCCTCGATGAGCCGCTGGGAGTCTCTCAGGATCGAGTCTTCGCTGTCCACAACGGAATCAGGCGGAAGTCCGCCTTGTGATTCGCCGAGGGACATCGAGCCGCGCGATGCCTGAATGCGGAGTCCGATCTCTTGCGCGGCGGCAATTTCGTCGTCGAGTCTCGATCCGTTTGGAAAAAGATAGAGATGATCGGAAGCTGTTGTGCATCCAGATAAGGCAAGTTCGGCAAGCGCAGTCTGAGTCGAAATAAAAATGTCTTCGGGATTCATGCGCGCCCAAATTGGATATAAAGTTTTCAGCCAGTTAAAAAGATTCGCATCCTGCGCGGCAGGGACAGCGCGCGTGAGGGTTTGGTAGAAGTGATGGTGCGTGTTGACGAGACCCGGCAGGACGACGTGACCTTTGAGGTCGAGGACTTCATCGGCAGACTGAGGAAGTTCGTTTGTGGAGCCAACCTGTTCGATGAATCCGTCGCGAATAAACAGACCACCGTCGGGAATTTCCCGCTGGCGGTCGTCCATGGTAACGATGTATGCATTTTTTATGAGAAGGGTGGACATAGTCGCTCGGTCTTGTGGTCTGCTGGTGTGCTAGCCGAATGGTCTTGTGAGCGGACTATGTGACTACTTGACCGTGAGACAATTCGACTAAATTTGTCTGACAAGTCCAGTGTAGCAAAAAAGGAGGAGGATGTCAATTACCGAAACATCTTGCAAATAAACGCCCTAAAATGGTCTATTTCTTTTTCTTGAATCTAGCCCGTGTAAAACTCTCGGGTGCATTTGGTAGGTCAATTCCAGCAGACTTACAAAGATAAACGAATAATGCGCCTTGATACTCAGCAGTATCTTCTTTATAACCAATTTCCCCAAAGAAATTAACCAATGTTTGTTGATTTATTCTACTAACTGGAATTTGATCAAATATTTCCTGATAGGATTTCAACACAGTTTCCTTTAACACAGGTTGAAAATTCTGGCGCAATTTTGAAAATATATCTGTCGGCGCGCCACTACTATCTAAAATACCAAGAAACTTTAAGCAATGAATTACTGCTGTCTCCTTGCTTGGAGCAATAGCTAAGGTTTTAAGTGTAGCAACACTAATAGAATTAGGTCTCCAATTTGTTTCTTCTTGAATTAACTTAAACAACTCTCCCATTCCAGATGTTCGTGCAGATGGGTAATGAATTTTGATTTGAGATTTCATGTTTATCCTCCTGCTTTTGATTAGATGTCTAGTTGAAAATTCGTATATTTTTCAACCCAAGCAACGCCTTTTGATGTAATAAAAGCTTTTTCTCCTTTTAGATACAATCGACCATCCTTAGCTAGATTACTGACCACATCGCCACGAAATTTCGTTGAATGACTATATCTGACTATTTGTCTTAATGTCTTAAGATCAATTGCCTCAGGGTATGAGCTGTATAGCGTTACTAAAACACGGCTGTCAAAATCAAGGTGTGTGCCAATAAAAATTTTGTCGCCATCAATTTCGTCTATTACTGAAACGTTCTTTGCGCTAAGCTTATCAATCATTGTTTGTATCACGCTTGGATCTAAACTGCTTTCAACCCTAACAATTTCAGACAAGACCCACTTTGCCAAACCTAAAACCAATCTACTATCCATTTCATAAACATTTATCACAGTCCCTAGGTAACCCTCCCGTAAAATGATACCAGTGAAAAGTAGAAAACTCATGGCAAAAT
>CAZIYY010000063.1:0-24177 GCA_964543585.1 uncultured Anaerolinea sp.
CAAGCAGGATTGCCTATCTGATAAACTTTACTTATTTATGAGAGGCACTGTAATGACGGAATTTACTCGCGAATGGTTTCCTACCATTGGAATTCTTTGTTACCAACGCGCGGACAATCCCAAAAGAAGGTTCGTAGCATGATGCCCATGTGAATTGCTGCTGAATAAAAGTAAGAAAATTGTATCAAGAGAAAGAAAAAGTCTAAAAACCAAATAACAATGCGTCCATCATTGCCTTTGATTTTTCATGCCCCACTTCACGATAAATATCGAGAAGCTCTTCGTAAGTTCCTTTTCCACCAATAATTTCCCAAAATTCATTGCCGATAAGAACTTCATTCTTCATATCGAGGTATTGAATGCTAAAACTATGTTTGTAATCTTCTCGCCGAAGACCATAAGGGTTATAGGCCATAGCAAAGTATGCATTAACTTTAGGTCGTTTTTCTTGGGTTATGGCGTGAACTCGAAGCAATCGCTCAGCTATTTCCAAACATTGTCCTTTATTAGGTTTAGGGGACTTTATTTCAAAGAAATAGCGAACACCCTTGTCATTCTCCAAAAACAAATCTGCAACCACTGGTCGTTCAACCCAATTATCATCTTCAATCTTTAGCACTTCATCGATAAATTTTAGAAAGTTTGGTTTGTGCTCAGCAGTAATTTGATTTACTAATTGTTCGATTCTCACTGCCGCTGCGGCAGGCATTTGACCAGTTGCGACAAAATTTCGGCGGGCAGTTTTAAAAGTTTGGGAGGCAATAAGTCGAGCACATTCTTCAAATGTTGACCCCAATTTTGTTGAGAATGATCGTTCAAACGCGCTTACTCGCAGTAATTGTTCTGGAATGATCGCTTCGTGAAACGGTTTATATCCTCCATCAGTTGGCGGTTCTTCTTCGAATCCTTCTTTCAGAAGACGAGGCGGTTTATCAGTTGGTTTATGTTGTTGAACCAAACCATCAATAAATCCCTCTAAATATCCCTTTATTGTTGCTCGTAACTGTGGCTTTATCATGGTTTCCTCCAGATAAATATGTCCTCATAAAATTCGGTTGAGCGTCTACCTGTTCGGCGATTAACATGTCGCCTTACCACAGCTTCTACAACTACACCGCAATTTTCCGCAATTTCATCATAAAGCCCATGTCGATCTCCTGCCACTACAATCAAATAACCTCCAGGCGTCATGGATTTCATAGCATTTGTAAAAACCTGAGTTACAGCTTTTTGATAGGCTTTTTTAGCTTTTTGGTTAGAACCTTGCTCGGCAGGTCCAATTTCATTGGAGCGACGATCTTCTAAATTAAAGAGTTCATAGGCATATCGATGTTGCTCGTGATAATCAATAAGACCTACATAAGGCGGGCTAGTAATCAGCCCATCAATTGAGGGAATCTTTTCAAGCCTACTATCACCATGAAATATTGAAACTTGGGCATTAGTTCTTAGAGCAGAATACTCTTCTACTCTTTTAATAGTATCCATGCTATAACGCCTTAAAAATTTAAATGCATTATCGATGGGGACGCACGTTCGACCATGCTTGTAGCACCAGTATGGTTCTGTCTGAGGTTTCTTTGGAAAATCTAAGTCAAAATGAGTTGTGAGACGAGACGAGCGTGCCGACCTAGATAAAATAACCTTCAAGAGATGTTGATATTCATATTGATCAATTAGATTTCGATAGGTGATTAACTCTCTCAGCGCTTGGGGAGCAAACCAGGTCGACAAGTATTCATTTTGAAGATTAACGTTATATTCCCCACCCTTTTCCCAAAGGGTCATTTGATGAGTGTGTGTGTATGTTTCTAAATTAACTCGCTCCAAAATATCGGTGATTTCGAGTTTAACTTTCTTCAAATCATATCTATCTGTTTTCGCTTGCATTAGAAGCACATTGAAAGCAGATATATCATAAGCGACAGAATTAACGCCTAACTCATTTGCTTGAACCAGAGTAGTTCCTGATCCACCAAAAGGGTCAAGTACTGTTTGCCCAGGGTTGAAATATTTTCTCAAAAATATCTCAACCAATTGAGGAATAAATTTTCCTAAATAGGGGTGCAGGCGATGAACATGCTTTGTTCTTTCACGCTCTGGCAAATCCTTTTCGCGCCAATTCATATTTAGCGCAGACAGTGGCGTTTCAGGATTAACATTACTTGAAATAGTAGGTTGGGACTCTTCTGCGTAAAATATAACTCGCTTTTCTTCGTTGGTCAGGTTTTCTCTCATTAAATAATCCTCAACCCAAATTCTAATCTAGTAACATGTTTTTGTGATACTAATAAATGCAATCTCATCTTCTAATAAAATATCTCCCCTACATCCCCGCACCAGCGCGATGCGCGCCTCATCACTAAGCAAGCGGCATTCGCCATCAACTTGTACGCTGTAAAACTCCTCGTGCTTCCCACCCATCACCTTTTTATATCTACAAAGTGTTTCGATTTAGCACACTTTGCGACGCGAAATATCTCGCCTACTCTTTATTCTCTCTCCCCGAACCAATTCAATACTTCTCGTGCGCTGAACAAATAATGAATTTATTTGTTCAACGACCTCACTTCGACAATACATTTTGCAAAGCATCAATCGACGGAGCAAAGAAATATCCTCCGCCGGTGGGGATCACCCAGTCCCTTCTCCCATGTGCGGTGAAGTCACCGGTCTTTGCTCGATCCTCCCTGCGATTGCCTGCCTCATCGGTAAACGCAATCGTGAACTCTCTCTTGCGATCCTCGCCCCGCGTATTATTTTGACCGATGATCGGGTCATGCCCTCCCGACAGTGGATCATGCCCGAACGGTTCTTTGAAATCTTCGTTGTTGACCCAGCATCTCGTGATGAATTCGAACTGTTCCTCAATCGAGGTCTGATAAGCCAGGAAGTGCAGACCGCGCACCTCCCCGTCATCCACCGGAGCCTCCGGGCTTGAAGGCGACACCGGACCAAAAGGGATGCCTCGCCGTAAAATGCGATGAGTTTGTGTGCTGGACTCATTCAAATCTCTGCGCGCGGTTCGGCAAGGAGGTTGAGCGGCTGGGTCTTCACTCTGATTAATCGCGACGTCATCACGCGGATAGGCTTTGCGAATGTGCCCAGTAAACGGCAGACGTACTCCCTGCGGATCTTCCTCCGGCGCCGGGAATTGATCATCACTGCAATCGAAATTGCTTTCCCGATCTGATTCTGCGATCACCTCCACAGCCTCCTGATATTCAAAATGATTGTTGGCGCAATCATCGTTGGCAAGTTCGCGGTTGTCGTCGTCCGGGACGCGCTCGACCGGAGCACCGCTGGGCCAGCGACCGACGAGGCTTGAGCCGATCATGCGCGATCCGCTCGAGGACTCAGGCTCAGGCACGTTGAAATGAGCGGCGACATCCTTCAAGAATTTATGCAGAGTGAATACATCCTGCCGCAATCTGCGGATCACGAGAAAAGAGCCGTTTCTTGCCCAGCGAGGACCAGCGTCCATCACAGCTCCCGGCTCTTCAACTGGTTTGTTCGGATCCTGACCAGAGTAACCAAACACGAACTCACCCGGCCACAACAGATCCTGTCCCGGCTTGCCCTGGTCGCGGTCCCTGGGATTCTGGCGCAGGGTAAGAACATTATGCGGATCGTCCGAGATGCGTCCGCGTATGCCGGGTTGCGAGACCCCATCGAGGAAACCGAAATGCTCGTGTCCCGAAAGTGGAGGCGGCAGATTGGCTCCCTCCTCTTTGAAGATAACGTGAGCGCCGCTTGAGGTGCGCTTCCCATCTCGCCTGCGAAAATTCCGCAGGCTTTCCTCAATGCGCTCGACTTCAGCGAGCATATCTACCCGATCGTCGCTGGCAACAATGAACACAACGTGGGCTGGCCTGTTGTTCGGACCTCCAACGACCCAATTCTTTGGACGGCCTTCCAGACCATCCGTATCGCGGGGATCACCCAGTTTTTCCGAGCGCGCCGCCAACCCCGCCTTGAAAGCCCGATCTTTAAACTTGCTCACTTTAAGAGCGCCGACCAGAGCCTTCAGTCCTTCAAACGAGAATGCGATGTTAAGCCATGTTGATTTGACAGCATTGGTTTCGCGCTTGCGTCGGGTTCGGATTTCCTTGAACAGGCGGTTGAAAGCCAGCACTTCCGCGGCCGTGGCAATGAAGTCAATTTGAGATGCGAGCCAATGCTTGAAGTCTTTGGCATTATCGATATGGAGAAAGATCAAGGTTTGAAAGTCTTTATTGAACCCGGCCAGGATGTTCCCCTGTATCTGGTCAATGGCAAGAACGGGCTCATTGCTTGCATCGGGATGGGATGCATCGTCCAAGCCGCATAAGGATGGCACTGGGAAAGGCGCTTCACGCACAGTTTCGATCATATGTCACCTCGCAATCATTGACAAAGTTCAAGCACAGCTCGCGTCAATTATTTTTGATGCAACAGGTGCATCACTCGCACTGACAAGTGAACAAGGCCGCCTGAGGATAATGATACGAATTAATTTCTGTAAAGCCACTTATGGGTAAGACTGATAATACCACAAAACAAATTCATCTCAAAATCTACTTGTATGCGGCAAAATACCTCGCGCTTTCCACCTGTCGCCTTTAGATACGCTAAAATGTCCCGTCTGAAAGTATTTCAAGAGAATCTAGTTTTATTATGAAACATACCTGTGAACTGCAACAACCTTTGATACAGGCAAAGTCGTCAGAAATCGTCTTTTTTAGCCGTATTTTCGATGATGCAAGCTTAAAAAAGGTGTATCAGAGGTCATTGCAGTTGACACATACCTCTTAGCAATACTACCCGTTCTGGAAAGTTCGAAGAACTTCTTTTCACTTTCCTGAATTTGCACTAAGAGACTCATATCTTCCAGCGCGGGCACGCAAATGGCTTCACCCAACTTGATTCCCGCCAAGGATGCTTCGACGACTTCTTCAGGTTTCATGACGATCCCAGCGGGAAAGCGGCTCGAATCCGTGCCAACGTGCGCATGAAATTCGGTCTCCACAAGTCCCGGGCAGAGCGCCTGCACCTGCACACCTGTCCCTTCCAATTCGCTTTGCAGGAGTTGTGAGAACGTGTTGATGAACGCTTTTGTTCCTGCATACGTGGCGCGCTTTGGCAGTTGAGTTGATCCCAGCGAGCCGCTGAACGCGAGCCGAGACGAAACATTGATGATGGCGCCGTGCCCGCGTTCAATCATGCCAGGCAGCGCGGCGCGCGTAAGACGAGTCAATGCCAGCACATGAAGATTGATCTGCTCCTCCGCTTTATCGGGATCCAGTTCGATGAATGGCATGTAGCCGCCAAAGCCCGCGTTGTTGATGAGGAATTCCAGGGCGGTATCTTCCGCAATATGTTTTTCCACCCTGCGGAGAGAGTCGGGTTTGCTCAAGTCGGTAACCAGCACTTCAACATTGACTTGGTGACTCTCCTGCAAGCGTTGTGCCAGAGCCTCCAGTCTATCGCGGCGACGGGCGACAATGATCAAATCATGGCCGTCACGCGCCAAACGTTCGGCAAAGGCAGTTCCAATGCCTGATGAAGCGCCGGTCACCAAAGCATGTGGTCGTAGATTTGTTGTCATAAATTATTCTCCTTCTTGTTGGAAAGTCACTCGTCCAGTAGTGCCTTTATTTGTATTTCCAGTTTTTCGCGTTCATCATAAATCGTCCGTCCCCAACCTGCCAGCGGAGAAGGTATAGTTTCCCATGCCGCATCTGGACCATAGAGATAATAAATATCCCAGGCGACTCCACCGTAATATCCGTCCACTTGCCTGGCAAACCATTGCCCTACTTGCAAGTCACCATCCCAGAAATGCATCACACGCGCATCGGGCATGGTGGTGCCGTCCCATTCTTCGCGCGCGTCACCGTATATCATCGGCAGCCAAACAGTATAGACCTGCAATTGTTCGGATGGGTATTGTGCTAACAGTTGTGTCTGCACCCAACGGGCGCCAGCAAGGCATTCCGCTCAGGTTGGAGATACGAGAATGATGAGGCGGGTTTTTCCAGAATCGCGATTGAATTGAGCGCGCAGGGTTTCGATGTCATTGATGTCAGTTAGTGGTTTTTGTCCCGGTACGAGTTGAGGCTGTGTCATAAGATCGATAACCCAAAATGCGGCAATTACTAGCGCTATTAGAATGAACTGTCCGCTCTTTGACAACGAACGGTTTACGGGAGGCTCTTCGATGGTCATATCACCTGTAATGGTATAGGCGCTAGTGTACAACAAATCCCTGACAAAATCAACGCGTTCTCTAACAGCCAATTTTCGGCGCCACTTCCCTTTGTGGTCCGCGCCCTGCATTACTCATTACCAAATGCCCTCTTTTGCACTTCTGGCCGCCGTTCTTCGATAATACCCATCATCTCCTCCCATTTTTTCTGAAACGCGATGAATGATTGGAATGGGTCCTTTGCCGGATGCGCAAGATAATGAGCGTGATAGATATTGTTAAGCGCCTGGCGGGCATTCTCCGGCTCGTTCTTCGTCATGTAATCCGCGGCTAATATTGTACAGGCATGGGTCACACGCTCGAGGAAATCATCCTGGAAGAACGTGCCTGGATATGGGAGATAGCGCTCGCGATGGACGGCATGATAGCCATCTCCGTCTTTGCTGTTCGCGATCTTTGCCTGCTGATAGCGAAAACGATAGATGTCCTCCCGCAACGGTCGCCAGGTTGGGTATGGGCGCGGCGGTGGCTCGTGCTTGATGACCAGCTCCGTGTCCATGATGAAGCGCTCGCCAAGAATATGCGCGTTCATCACCCAGTCCATGTCCTCGCCTCGTTGCATGGGCGGGTCAAGCGGGACGCGGGTGTAAAAGTCCCGATGTACGGCTATGTTGCCCATGATGGCAAACGGGACTTCCTTCATGCCTGGCGACTCGACGATATATTTCCTGAACGCTTTATTCATGACTTCCACAACATTCCAGTACACTGAGTGTGGGCTGGTCGGGAGATCGAGATAGATCGTATCTTTGGCAGTGATGTAAGGACCACAGTAAGCCCGAATTGGTTTCCCATCGAAATCCGAAAGTATCTTCGTTTTGATCCGCCCCACGTACTCCGGCTCGATGAATAGACAGTCGTCATCGATTGATACGGCAATATCCTTGTTCAAAATGTGGGCAGCGACCAGGCAAGCGTTGCGCAGGGGCGAGTAGCCAACGAGCGAAATCGTCTTGATCAGATCTTCTTTTCCCAACTCACGGAGATAATCATGAAGGCGTTGCAGGTGCGAGTAACTGAAGTAATGAAGCTTCACTCCCGCTTGATTGGCATATTTATGAAGCAGTTCGCCGGCACGCTTCTCTACAGCATCCGCCATCGACGGATGGTTGGCTCCCGCTATGGCGATGATATCGAACGCCCGATCCTTTATAACTTTCAGGCTCTCGAATAACGGAGGAATCGTTCCTTCATCATCCAGCGCGGTGGGATGATCGTAAAAATAGTCACCATCCTTGACGGTTTCCTTCCTTTCTCTGCCCCAGAACATTGGAAAAACGATGGAGAGATCCATGCCAGCCTCCTGCCATTAATTCATGAGCGCGTCAACAATATGTCGCTTGTAAGTAGTTTACAACAAATCTCTGGCAAATTCAACGAATTCGGCAAAACTCAAATTCATAGGCAAATCTCCCGGAGGACTTCCTTGATCATCGAATTGCAAGTTGTAAAATCCCTCAAGCTTCCCAGCCTATGATCTTCGCAAAGTCCAATGACGAGTCTTACAATTTGCGGCGCGTTTTGAACGCGAATATCGCGAACGGGCAAATTTCTCGAATTTTTGATAGGTTTATTCGCGGTATTGGTCAATTTGTATAATTTGCGTTACAAATTTTCGACTTTGCAAGAGCCATGATGGAGATTGCTTCTCGAAGCCCGCAATGACCGATTAACGCTATAATCACTCTCTATGCAGTTCCTGGCAACGTTGCTGACAAATCTTGCATATCTCAATCCAATTCCGCTGGAGGGATGGCTGGTATGGCTTGGGCTTGGGGGACTGCTGGCTTTTGCGCTCTTAAGTTGGCGTAAATATCACGTTGCGTGGAACGCCCGCGCGTGGGGAATATCAGCTGCGCTGATCCTTGCAACGCCCATAGCCGCTTTATTTTTTGGTTTGGAATTTTCAACAGGTTCCGCCCTGCCCGTGCCTGGCTTGCCCGAGGAACCCCCAGGCTCCACGATGATGATCTTCTCCGCCATACCTTGGACATTGGCGGGCGGTTTGCTGGGTCCGTTTGCCGCGGCAGGGCTGAGCGTGTTAAGCGGACTGATACGCGGGATATGGGATACTCACAGTCTTTTCTCCGCGCTCGACCTGGGCCTGATGGGGACTCTGTTCGCGGTCGCGAACCGTCAGCGTTATCGCACGTTTGTTTTCCGTTTATTGAGACAGCCATTAGCCGGCGCGTTAAGCCTTGTGCTGGTCCATGCCTTGCTCTTTGTGTTGAGCGCGTTCTTCACTGTTTCCACCACTGCATCGGTGACGGAGAGATTGGATTACGCGTTGAGCAATCTCGGCGTGGTGAGCCTCGCATTCGGCGGAGAAATGCTCGTCGCGGGATTATTCGCGCAAGTGATCGCGGCCTTTTTCCCCGCGCGCTGGGGCGAGTTTGGCATGCTCCAACCCTCGCCCTCTGAAAAAAGCATCGAGACGCGCTTCGTTTCAGGCACAGGGACGGTCATTTCAGTTTTGCTCCTCACGCTTCTAGTTGGCGATTGGATCGTGGCTGGCACGGCAGCGCGCAATTTGCTCAGGGGCCGACTCAAAAGTTCAGCAGAACTGGCATCCCAAAACGTCCCTTTCTTTCTTGAGACGGGACAGAACCTTGCTTCGCAAATTGCGAGCGATCCGCGATTGCAAGACCCCAATGCTGACATCCCAACAATTCTGCGCGAGCGCATCCAGTCTGTTGCATATTTCAATCAACTTGTCGTTTTTGACATACAGACCCGCGTGCTGATTGCAAGTTATCCCGCAGAGCCTGTGTTTCAAATTACACGACAGGAGGAAGACGGCTTGGCCCTTATCCAGCAGGGCGTGCCAAATCAAATCTATACTGTTCCGCCTTCTGCAGATGGCGGCGCGGCAGGCACCTCCTTTCTTGCTTTCGTCCCCAACGCGCAAGGCGCGCAACGCGTGGTCATCGGCCGCACTTACTTAAGCGCGAACCCATACACGCGCTCGCTTATCAATAACCTCAACAGTTTCGCAGAGGTGAACGGCGCGGGAATCTTGATCGCCGAAGGCACGATCGTTTATCACTCGCAACAGACGCAGATCGGGACCGCATACCAGGGCGAAAGCAGCGATGTCCCCGCCTTCTTCGACGAAACCGCATCTCTTGGCACCCGACAACTGGTCTATTATCAACCAGTGTCGGGCCACCCCTGGGCAGTGGTGCTGACAATCCCCGCGCAGGCGACCCAGCAACTTGCCATTGATATCGCATTGCCGATCTCTTTGATGATCATTTTACTTGGACTTATCGCGTTGATCTCTTTACGCGTCAGCCTGCGCGCGGTCACGGGATCACTGCAAAGCCTGGCGGCGGAGGCGCAGCACATTGCAAGCGGCAGACTTGACCGCCCGCTTAACACTGAAGGCATGGATGAACTCGGTGAATTGCGCCGCGCCTTCGAGCAAATGCGCGTTAGTCTGCAGGCGCGCCTTCAGGACCTCAATCGCCTGCTGGTTGCCAGCCAGGGAGTCGCATCAAGCCTCACATTGGGCGACGCTCTGCGCCCCGTGCTTGAAGCGGTTGTTGCGAACGGCGCAAGTTCGGCGCGCATCGTGCTTCTGCGCGACATGCTCCCAACTCCTGCAGAGACGCCTCTCCGTTATGCAGATGGACTTGAGCAGGATGTGTACATGCACCTCGATCAACAGATCCTAGCGCTGACCGAACAGCAGGAGCGCCTCGTGATGGCGACTCTTTCGCGGACGCGCGGCTTGATGATGGACCCCAACCTGCCTCACCCCGAATCTTTGATCGCGGTCGCGTTGCGGCAGGAGGGTCGTTATTACGGCGTTCTATGGGCGGCATATAACCAACAGCGTGTCTTTACAGAAGCCGACATCCGATTCATCAGCACGCTGGCAAGCCAGGCCGCGCTGGCAGTCGCGAACATCCGTTTATACTTAACGGTCGAAGTGGGCCGCCGTCAACTTGAAGCGATTCTTAATTCCACGCCGGACCCGGTCCTGGTCACCGACGCGTCGAATCGCATGATATTGGCGAACCCGGCCGCAGGTCACATATTTGGCGTGACGATCCGCCGAGGAGAAAAGCCAGACATCGAAAGGACGATCCAGGTCAAGGCGTTGAATGAACCGTTGATGGCATCTTCCACAGAACGCCGCTCGGCGGAAATCCGCATGCCCGATGGAAAGACGTATCTCGCCATGGCATCCCCGATGACAGCCGAGGGTAGAATGACCGGTCGTGTGTGCATCTTGCGCGACGTAACGCAACTCAAAGAGATAGACACGTTGAAATCCGATTTCGTTTCGACTGTCAGCCACGACTTGCGCTCGCCGCTGACGTTGATGCGCGGCTACGCAACGATGCTCGAGATGGCTGGCGCGTTGAACGAACAGCAAAAGAGTTATGCAAAGATGATCGTGCAGGGCGTGGATAACATGGCAAAACTAGTCAACAACCTGCTCGACCTTGGGCGCATCGATTTCGGCGTCGGCTTGCAGGTGGATAGCATTCCCGTGCTGGATATTTTGGAGCGCGTGACGGGCGGCTTGCAAATGCTCGCAAAGCAAAAACATATTTCACTGGGCGTGGAAATTCCCAAAGACCTGCCGCACGCCATCGAAGCAGATCAAGCCCTGTTGCACCAGGCTCTTTATAATCTTGTCGAGAACGCCATCAAATATACGCCCGAAGAAGGGGAGGTGATGGTTCATCTTCAAACCTCCCCCACCACATTGACATTCGCAGTGCAGGATAGCGGGATTGGAATTCCAGAGGGCGACCTGCCGCGCTTGTTTGAAAAGTTCTATCGCGGCACGAACCGTGAAGCACTCACGCAACGCGGCACCGGTCTCGGACTCGCTATCGTCAAATCCATTGCCGAGCGTCATGGCGGCAAAGTTTGGGTGGAGAGTGAACTTGGTCAAGGTAGTATTTTCCATTTGCAGATCCCCCTTGAACAGCCGAATGAATCCCAGCCTGTTTAACTCATCAAATCAGCTCATACTACAGAACCCTCCACGACGAGGTTCTTTTTGGCATCCACATGATTGACCCAAAAGACAATCAGGACACTTCCTTCATACATCGCTCCACCGAGCAGGAACCATCGCGCCGCCTCCGTCATTTCCTGATTGGTCGCCCGCTCCCAACCGCCGACGCGGAACACGAGACGATTGGCAAAGCCGTAGGCTTGGCAGTCTTTGCGTCGGACGCGCTCTCCTCCACTGCATATGCCACCCAGGAGATACTCGTCATCCTTGCCGCGGCGGGGACAGTTGCCTTTGGTTATGTATTCCCAATCTCAATCGTCATTGTCGGGCTGCTTGCGATTGTAGTTGTCTCTTATGTGCAAATCATCCGCGCTTATCCAGGAGGCGGGGGCGCGTATATTGTGGCATATGACAACCTGGGACGATTCCCCGCCCTCGTGGCTGCAGCCGCGTTGCTGACCGACTATATCCTCACCGTATCCGTTTCGGTCTCTTCGGGGGTGGCGCAAATTGTGTCCGCATATCCGCAATTATTTCAGTACCGTGTCCTTATCTCTCTGGTATGCGTTGCTTTTATCATGGTCATCAACTTGCGAGGCGTGAAAGAATCGGGCGCGGCGTTCGCCACTCCAAGTTATTTCTTTATTGTCATTATGTTCCTCTTGGTTGGAACAGGGCTGTTCCGCATGTTCAGTGGTTCGCTGGGGGCCGTGGTTGATCCGCCGCACATGGAGCATTTCGGCGAAGCCATCTCGGGCATAACGGCATTTATTCTCCTGCATGCTTTTTCCAGCGGCACTACCGCGTTGACCGGTGTGGAGGCAATCTCCAATGGCACAACGGCTTTCAAGGAACCGCGCAGCCGTAATGCAAGCATTACCCTGATATGGATGGCATTCATCCTCGGCTTTTTGTTCATCAGTATTTCGTTCCTGACAAAAGAGATCCATGCTGTTCCTTCCGAGGCGGAGACCGTCATCTCCCAACTCGCGCGCACAATCTTTGGCGGGCAGGGATTGCTCTATTTATCTGTCATCCTGGGGACGACGATCATTTTGATCCTTGCCGCAAATACCGCATTCGCCGGTTTCCCGCGCTTGAGCGCCATGCTCGCGAGCGACGGCTTCATGCCACGCCAATTAACCTATCGCGGCAGCCGCCTTGTGTACTCCTATGGAATCGGTGCGCTCGCGGCGGTGGCTTCTGTGCTTATCATTATTTTTCAGGCAAGCGTGACGCGTTTAATTCCTCTGTACGCAATCGGCGTATTCCTTTCCTTCACGCTGGCTCAGGCAGGTATGACGCGCCGTTGGTGGCGTTCGGGCCGCCTGGACCTTGACGACAAAACATCCGAACACGCGCATGGTTTGCATTATGAAAAGGGATGGTTCGTCAAAATGATAAGCAATGGGTTTGGCGCGACCTGCACAGGTATCGTTATGTGTGTATTCGCCATTACAAAATTTCGCGATGGCGCGTGGATCGTATTAATCCTGACTCCCATATTGATTGGCGTATTCCTGGTCATTTACCGCCATTATTCCGGATTGGCGAGAAGTCTCTCGCTTGAACATTACGGCGAACCGCCGCCATATCAGGGACGTCATCGCGTCATCATTCCCATTAGCAATGTCCATCAGGGAACGCTTGCCGCGCTCCGCTATGCGCGCATGTTGTCAGATGATGTCACAGCCGTCCACATCTCAACAGAACCAGACGATACGGAAAAAGTCCGCAAGAAATGGGAAAAATGGGGAAGAGGCAACCGTATCGTTATCGTAGATTCGCCTTATCGCCTCTTTCTGGAACCATTGCTGGTTTACATCGAGGAAATTTTATCCAACCGACAGCCCAACGAAATCATCACGATCGTCGTGCCGCATTTTGTTCCGTCACAACGCGCCCACAACGCCTTGCACATGCAGACGGCTGAAATGCTGCGCCGCGAACTGCTTGCAAGGCCCGGTGTGGTTATCACTGAAGTTCCTTATCAGATTCCTTAAGCGAAGGTCCATTTTCATGATTTGTACTATAATGATTCAATCCTCGCTGATGCGGGGGTGTCTTTTTGTTGCCGACAATGGAATTCCATGTTAACCCCTGAAGATAATCAAACTGAAATCATGCGGCGGCAAAGCGATTACAAGCCGCCGCGCTCCTTGAGTCATTGGCTTATCGGGCGGCCCCTTTCCACTGCCGACGCGCCGCACCAAACCATTGGCAAAAGAGTGGGTCTGGCAGTCTTTGCATCTGACGCGCTCTCATCCACCGCCTATGCCACGCAGGAAATATTGGGCGTCCTTACGGTCTTGGGCACAGCCGCGCTTATCTATGTCTTTCCCATTTCAATTGCCATTGTCGCGTTGCTGGCGATCGTGACTGTCTCCTACCAGCAAACTATCCACGCTTACCCCGGCGGCGGCGGCGCGTATATCGTATCCAGGGATAATCTTGGTGAGGCGCAAGCCCAGGTCGCCGGCGCGTCTCTTTTGATGGATTACATATTGACCGTAGCGGTATCCATTTCATCGGGCGTGGCGCAGATCGTTTCCGCATATCCATCCCTCGATCTCTACCGTGTGGAAATTGCTGTGGTAGCAGTATTCCTCATCATGCTCATTAATTTGCGCGGTGTGAAGGAATCGGGGACAGCGTTTGCGATTCCCACTTACTTCTTTATTGTGATGATGTTCATTACTGTGGGGCTAGGTTTGTTTCGATTTTTTACCGGTTCATTGGGAACCGTCGTTGAACCGCCGGCCACACAGATTATGCATACGGTTTCACCTGTCTTGTGGTTTCTGTTGTTGCATGCCTTTGCCAATGGCACGACAGCATTAACCGGCGTGGAAGCCATCTCCAATGGCATCACCGCGTTCAATGAACCGCGCAGCCGCAACGCGGGCATCACCTTAATTTGGATGTCGATTATCCTGGGCACGCTCTTTCTCAGCATCTCATATCTCACCGGCCAGATTCATGGGGTATTCTCGGAGGATGAAACGATCATTTCCCAACTGGTGCGTACGATATACGATGGGCGCGGCGCAATGTATTACGCGACGATTGCCGCCACGACGGTCATCCTTCTTATGGCTGCCAACACAGCCTTTGCAGACTTCCCGCGCTTGAGCGCGCTGGCCGCGGGGGATGGCTTCCTGCCGCGCCAGTTGACCTTCCGTGGCAGCCGCCTTGTTTACTCCAATGGGATTCTCACGCTTTCGGTCATCGCATCCATATTGATCGTCATCTTCAAAGCCAGCGTTACTTTACTCATTCCCCTTTATGCCATTGGCGTATTCCTTTCCTTCACGCTATCGCAAACCGGCATGGCAAAACGCTGGTGGAAGATCGGTCACTTGAATGAAGGCGAAGAAGTTGTTGAACAAGGCTCGACGCTTAAATATGAGCCGGGCTGGCAATATAAAATGGTGATTAACGGCTTCGGCGCTTTATGCACTGCCGTTGTGATGATCTTATTCGCTGTGACAAAATTTACTGAGGGCGCATGGGTTGTACTTATTCTTATCCCGTTTTTGGTTTCGATATTTTTCACCATCCATCGTCACTACAAAGATCTTGCTTCCCATCTCTCGCTGGATAAATTTGGCGGCTTGCCCGCCCGCCAGACGCGGCATCGCGTTATTATGCCGGTCAGTGGAATTCACCAGGGCGCATTGGAGGCATTACGTTATGCAAAGTTGCTTTCAGATGACGTGACCGCTGTCCACATTTCGCTTGACCCCGCGGAAACCGAGAAAGTCCGGAAAAAGTGGATAGCATGGGGCGAGGGAACGCGGCTCATCATTCTCGATTCGCCTTTCCGCCTCTTCGTTGAACCCTTGCTCGAATATCTCGAAGATATCATTGACCATCGCCAGCCAAACGAGACGATTACCGTCGTCGTCCCGCAGTTCATGCCATCGAAACGCTGGCATTATGCCTTGCATATGCGGACAGCGGAAGTTTTGCGACAGGAGTTATTATCAAAGCATGGTGTGGTTGTCACTGACGTTCCATACCACGTACACAAGGAAGAGAAGGAGTAAGCCATTATGAATTTTATTGTAGTCGGATGCGGCCGCGTGGGCGCGGAGTTATCCTACCGCCTGTTCAAGCGCGGCTATCAGGTTGTCACTGTGGATAGCAACAAGCAGGCTTTCAATCGCCTGCATCCTGATTTTCGCGGGCGCACACTGGAGGGCGAGGGGTTGGCAGAAAGCGTGCTTGAACGCGCGGGCGTCAGGGAGGCGGAAGGTCTGGCGGCGGTCACAAATTCGGATACGTTGAATGCAGTTGTGGCTCATATCGCGCGCGCTTTCTATAATGTTCCGAATGTCGTTGCCCGCAACTATGACCCAAACCTGCGCGCCGTGATTGAGGCATTCGGTTTGCAGACAGTCGGCTCCACCTATTGGGGCGCACAGCGCGTAGAAGAGTTGTTGATGAATCCATTGCAGAAGATGGTCTACTCGGCGGGAAATGGCGAAGTGGAAGTCTATGAAGCGCTCGTTTCAGAGGAATGGAACGGCCGCACACTCGGCGAATTGCTCGAACCGCTCAAAGGGTGTTACCCGGTGGCTTTATCGAGAGCAGGCAGGGCGTCATTGCCTGAGGCCGGAATAAAACTGCAAACGGGCGATCTGCTCAACATCAGTTCCACGTTTGAGGGGATCGGCGTGCTGATGGCGCGTCTTTCCAAAAAGGCGGAGGCGTAGTATGTTCGTATTAATTGCCGGCGGCGGGCGCACGGCAGCGCGCCTTGCCAACTTATTGATCAATCAGAATTACAAGGTTCGCCTGATTGAAGATCGCCGCGAACTGCTCGGGCGTTTGCATCAGGAACTGCCCACTGAGGCAATCTACGAGGGGAATCCTGTTGACCCGGATGTTCTGGAAGCGGCTGGTATTCGCGCAGTGGAGGCAGTGGCGGCAGTAACCAACGACGACTCGACCAACCTGGCGTTATGCTTCCTGGCAAAGACCATATTTGAAGTGCCGCGCACAATCGCGCGTGTGAACAACCCGAACAATGCCTGGCTTTTCAACGAAAGATTCCAGGTGGATGCGGCGTTGAATGCCGCCGATCTTATGGCGCATCTTATTCAGGAGGAAATGTCGCTTGGCGATATGATGACCATCTTCAAGATCCGGCAAGGGCGCTATGCCGTAGTGGAGGAAAAGGTTCCCGCAGGCGCGAAGGGAATCGGCATTCCACTCAAGGATATGAATCTTGCCGAACTTTGTGTGATCGCGGCGATCATTCGCGATGGCGTCATGACCCTGCCGCGCGGCGACAGCTCTTTGCAGCAAGACGACGAGATCATCGCAGTTGCCAGCCCGGAAGGCGCTCAAAAACTGGCTGAATTGCTGGCAGACCCTGTGTATCCCATGCGGAACGGGAGAAAGAAAGAGTAAAATCGTTTGGGCGAATCTAAATTGACCGAATCGAAACCCCTACGGTATAATACCGTGCCATCCCAAGACAGACCCATCCCATAAAAAGGGATTTGTCATTATCATAAAGTGAGGAACGAAGAATGCCTAAACGTACGTATCAACCAAAGATCCGCCGCCGCATGCGCGTGCATGGTTTCCGCAAGCGTATGGCAACCGCTGACGGGCGCGCCGTTCTCAAGCGTCGCCGCTTGCGCGGCCGCCATCAACTGACCGTGACTGCCAACAAACACGTTAAGAAAGTCCGCTGGTAAGCGGAGACTCAATTCGAGCGCGTTCGAGATAACGGGTGCAGAGAAAGTTCCGCCTGACTCGATCCGAAGACTTCAAGCGGGTGCGGCGTTCCGGCAAGTCCTATGCCCACCCGCTTGTTGTGTTGATTGCGCAGACTCATGACCAGCCCCGTGTGAAAGTCGGGGTCGCGGCGGGGCGCACAGTGGGAACAGCCGTTTATCGGAATCGAGCCAAACGACTCCTGCGCGAAGCGATGCGGACTCTCATCCCAAAAATCGCACCTGGAATGGACTTGATCCTGATCGCCCGCCCCGGACTCGTATCCGCCACTTTGGAGGATACCTATCAAGCCCTGCTCAACCTTCTGCAACGCGCAAAGATTTTGACCCCCACGCATGAATCCTGAATCGCTTCGCGACCTGCATGATTATTCCAACGAGCCGCGCCTGCGCGACATGCCGCGCTCCATCGGCAACTGGCCGCGCATCGCTGTGCTTTCGCTCATCCGTCTTTACCAGATGACAATTTCAAAAGGGATGCCCGAAAACACCTGCCGCTTTTATCCATCCTGCTCGCATTATGGATACCAGGCAGTGTATAGGCACGGCGCGCTCAAAGGATCGCTTATGGCAGGCTGGCGCGTGCTGAGATGCAACCCGTTCAATCCCGGCGGCTATGACCCTGTTCCATAGGAGTATCGTTTTTTCAATGAGAAAGAAACTTGTATTTGTTGCCATGATCCTGCTTGCCGCCACGCTTCTGAGTGGATGCGCGGGCGGGGCTGCGCGCGGCGCCAGTTGGCCCGGTCTAGCCGCGGATGGCAATGCGGCTTATTTGGCGGACGGCTCTTTGGTGTATGCCATTAATTTGGAGGATGGCCGGGAACTCTGGCATTATCCCGCGAAAGCCAACTCGAAACTATCGTTTATTGCCACGCCCGTTGTTACGCCTGATGGGCTGGTTATTATAGGCAGCGCGGGCAACAATCATACATTGTTCGCCCTTAATCCCAAAGATATCAACTCCGAGACCCACGCGCCTGTTGAGGCGTGGACGTTTTCTGAAGCCGAAGATCACTGGGTGGCCGCCCCGCTTATTGTAGGTAACCGACTCTTCGCCCCCAATGCGGATGGTAACTTATACGTATTGAACCTGGATGATGAGCAATCTGCCAAGAAACCCGTAAAGGTTGTTGAATTAAATGGCCGCTTATGGGCGCAACCGGTAACGGATGGGAAACGCGTTTTCGTCACATCGCTGGATCACAGTGTTTCCGCCGTAGATGCGGAAACTTATAAGATCATCTGGCATAAGGATTTGAATGGCGCGATCCCCGGCGCCCTCACCCTCGGTCCGGATGGAATGTTATATGTTGGTTCGTTTGCCTCCCAACTCGAACGTTTCGATCCTGCCACTGGCGAACATGCATCGGTGATGGATACGGATGGCTGGATATGGAATACGCCAAGCATCGAAGGTGATACGTTATACTTTGGCGACTTGAGCGGCAAATTCTATTCGTTCAATACAAAAGATAAAAAGTTGAATTGGCCGTCCGTTCAGCCGGACGGTCCTATTACTGCCAGCCCGCTTGTGTTAGGCAATACAATTCTGGTCGCGATGGAATCAGGTTCTGTTTATGAAGTGGACCAGGAGGGCCGTTCGAAGGTGTGGAGCCAGCCTGGCGGCAAAATCTATACGACTCCTGTTGCATCAGGCGATTTGATCCTTGTCGCTCCGCTTGAGGCTGATGCATATCTCTATGCTTATGGCAAAGATGGCCGCCTGGCATGGAAATTTCCGGCGGAGAAATAAAGAGGCATGATGAAGAATCCCGGTAATCAAACAAATACGCAAAAGGTTGAACTGCCTGAAGGTTTTTCCCGCGAATCGCTAAAAACCATCGCTGTCATTGGCATACTTGTACTGGCATTTATGCGATGGAATGACGTTCTCGCCCTTTTGATCAATATATTGCTTTGGATATACAATATCGTTGGTCATAACTTTGGCGTGGCAATCATCCTGTTCACCATTCTGATCCGTGTCATCACCTGGCCTCTTAATGCGCAGCAGATGAAGGGCGCGCAAGCCATGCAGGAACTGCAAAACGACAAGGAATACCAGGCGGTTCAAAAGAAATATGCAAAAGACCGTGAAAAACTGGCGCAGGAAACGATGCGCATACAGCGTGAGCGGGGCATCAACCCCTTTGGCAGCTGCCTGCCGACGCTCATCCAACTTCCCATTCTTTTTGCGCTATTTCCGACTCTCAACAGGGTGCTGGCTTCCACGCCATTGAGCCTTTTGCAACTCGCCCGCACGCCCAGGATTCTCCCTTTCCTGGATATTTCTTCCCTCATCCCGCTAAATAGCAAATTCCTGTGGATGAATCTCGGTAGCCCCGAATCAATTAACATTCTCGGTTTTGCCCTGCCAACACTTGCCATTATTGTAGCCATCACAACCTACATCCAGTCCAAGTTGACCATGCCGCCCTCGACCAACCCGAATGACCAGAGCGCTGCCATGTCCAAGCAAATGACCCTGATGATGCCGCTTATGCTTGGTTACGCCGCTCTTAACTTTTCTTCCGGTTTGGCGGTCTACTTCGTTACCAGCAATGTATTGGGCATCATTCAGTATGCCGTAAGAGGCAAAGCCAACTGGCGCAATCTTTTACCCGGCGGTCAGAAAAAGTAAAATATGGAGGCGGGCATGAACGAAAGAACCACCCTGGAGATCATAGCACCCACTGTCGAAGAAGCCATCGCGCAGGGACTCGCGCAGTTGGACCTCACAGCGGATGCAGTCAGCGTTGAAGTGTTGGATGCGGGCAACAAAGGCTTGTTCGGATTGGGGAGGCATCAGGTGCGTGTCCGTTTGACGGTGAATCCTACGGGCGGCGCGGTGACTTTACAAACGGAATCAGTTCCTGCGTCCAAACCTGAGCCCAAGCCTGCTCCCGTTGAAGAATTCGAATCCCAGCCCGGGCACGATCCGGCGCTTGATCGCACTGAGGCGGTAATATCCAAATTGATCCACTTGTTAAATCTTGAGGCGCAAGTCTCCGCGCATTACGGCGCTGCGGAACGCGACGGACGACGCAATATCAACGTGGATATTCGCGGCAACGACCTGAGTGTGCTGATCGGACGCCGCTCTGAAACCTTGAGCGCGTTCCAATATGTCGCATCGCTAATCGTCGGCAAGGAGACGGGACAGTTCGTGCAACTGACTGTCGACGTGGAAGGCTATCGCGACCGACGCGAGAAGCAATTAATCCAAATGGCAAAGCGCATGGCGGAGCAGGTCGCCAAAAGCGGACGACGCCAGACGCTGGAGCCAATGCCCTCCGCCGAACGCCGCGTCATTCACATCGCGCTGCGCGACCATCCGGATGTGAAGACGGAAAGTGCGGGCGATGAGCCATATCGCAAAGTAACCATTGTCCCGAAGAATTAGCCTGAATTCCGAATTGCGTATTTCATAATGCGTGATCCGTAATGCGTAACTTACGTAATACGGATTACGCATTATTTTTCCCCGGCAACGTAATGACGATCGAAGATCCCAAAACCCACGAACTGACTCTGACCACCCTCACCTACGGCGGCGATGCAATGGGACGCCTTGACGATGGCCGCGCAATCTTCGTTCCATTTGGATTGCCCGGCGAACGCGTGCGTGTGAGATTGGTGGAAGCAAAACGAGGTTTTGCCCGAGGGGAAATCATTGAGATAGTGCAGGCATCGCCTGAAAGAGTTGCGGCGCGTTGCAGACATTTCGGCGAATGTGGCGGGTGTCATTATCAGAATCTTCCATATGAAAAACAACTAACCTCAAAAACTGAAATTCTGATTGACCAACTCAAACGCATTGGCAAGATCGAGAATCCGCCGGTCCAACCGATGGTCGCGTGTCCCAACCCGTGGAACTATCGTAATCATCTTCGGTTCTCTTTGAATCGAGAAGGCAAATTGGGTTTTCAAGCGCCTAGTTCAAATAAAGTTATTGCAATCACTGAGTGTCATCTTCCCGAATCCTCCATCAACAACTTCTGGCATCAACTCGAATTTGAACCCGAGGCGCACACCGAACGCGTCTCATTGCGCGCGGGAAACGATGGCGGTATCATGCTTGTCCTCGAATCAGACTCTCCCGAACAACCCGAACTCGAAATCGAAGCGGGGATTTCCGTCGCACATCTCTATGAAGAGAATACAGTCGTTATTGCAGGGAACGACCATATCATTATTCGTGTACTTGACCGTGAGTTCAAAGTTTCTGCCGCGTCGTTCTTTCAGGTCAATACAATCATGGCTGAGAAAATGGTCAATCATTTACTCACTTGTTTGCCTGTTTCCCTGTCTAATACTTTACTGGATATTTACTGCGGGGTCGGTCTCTTCAGCGCGTTCTTTGCTCCCAAATGTGGACGCGTGATTGGAATTGAATCATCCAAATCTGCATGTGAAGATTTTGTTGTCAACCTGGATCAGTTCGATAACGTGGAACTGTATGAGGGATTTGCGGAGGAAGTTCTACCGTCTCTTATAGGACAAATTGCCAATTTGTCCTACGCCCTTGTTGACCCTCCACGTGCAGGGCTTGAAAAGCAGGTTGTGGATGGAATCCTGAAACTCAATCCGCAAATGATTGCGTATGTGTCATGCGATCCATCCACGCTGGCGCGCGACGCCGCACGGCTTATTAATGGTGGATATAAACTAAGAGATGTCACACCGTTTGATCTGTTTCCGCAGACGTATCACATCGAAAGCATCAGCCTGTTCGAAAGATGAAACCAAGAATCGTTCCACTTGGCGATTCATCCGCGCTTGTTCAATTGGGGGATGATATTGATCTCAAAATTAATCAACGTGTGCATACTCTGGCCAAGATTGTAAATGCATCATCGTTGGACGGGGTTGTTGAAAATGTCCCTGCGTATACGACATTACTTATACATTATGATCCGCGCATGATTTCCTTCACACAAATAAAGGATCATTTACGGGCAATGATGCATCAAATGGGAGAACTAGAATCTCCCAAGCCGCGGCAGGTTGAAGTCCCGGTGAGATACGGAGGCGAGTGGGGTCCCGATCTGGAATTCGTCGCGTCTCATTGCGGTCTGCGAGTTGAAGATGTCATCCGTATTCACAGTGAGCGGGTATATACGATTTTCATGATGGGCTTCACGCCTGGCTTCCCGTACATGGGCAAACTGGACGACGTGCTTATCACGCCGCGGCTTGAAACACCGCGCACGCGTGTAGCCGCGGGAACAGTCGCCATCGCTGGCTCGCAAACTGGGATCTATTCGACCGATTCGCCCGGTGGCTGGCAATTGATAGGCTGGACACCTTTAGAATTATTTGATCCCGAATCCAAGTTTCCATTTTTGTTTTCACCGGGCGATGAAGTGAAATTCGTCGTTGAAAAATAATGTCACTCGAAGTCATTGATGTCAGCGGGCTTGCAACGATACAAGATTCTGGCCGCAAGGGCTGGAGGCGTTTCGGCGTTCCATTCTCGGGTCCGATGGATGAGTTTGCCTTTCACTCCGCCAACATGCTGGCTGGCAACACCTCGAATGAGGGTGTCATCGAAATTGGAATGGGTGAAATCACTTTTCGCGCGTTGCGTGATTGTGTCATCGCGGTTGCGGGTGCTGGCTATGGTCTGTCAATATACATTTGGGATTTTCCCCTTTGGAGTTCATACTATGTTCGCGCAGGATGGACAATCCGGTTCAATAAATTGGATTCCGGCATGTGGGCATATCTCGGAGTCTCAGGCGGCTTTCAGGCGCAGCCGGTGCTTGGTTCGTGTTCAACGTATCTACGCGGTCACTTCGGCGGACTCGCTGGTAGGCAGTTGCAAGTTGGTGACGTATTAAAATCAGGAAGCTCATCACGTTCACTCAACGAACTTGCCGCGCGGACGCTGCCCGAAGAGGTGCGTCCCGCTTATAACGAACATCCAGTTGTGGATGTGATCCTGGGACCACAGGAAAAATATTTTACGAACGAAAGTATCGCGATATTGATGTCGCATGAATATTCTGTCAGCGCGACCTCTGACCGCATGGGCTATCGCCTTGAAGGCGCGGCATTGACTCAGCGCGGTAAAGCAGAATTGATCTCCGAAGGCATGACAATGGGCGCAATCCAAGTCCCCTCCAATGGACAACCCATCGTGATGATGGCAGATTGTCCCACAACGGGCGGCTATCCAAAAATAGGGACAGTCGCCAGCGCGGATTTACCTTTGCTCGCGCAATGCATTCCGAATAAAAGCAGAATTCGCTTTCGAGAAACAACTGTTACAAAGGCGCAGAAAAAATATCGCGCATTGATGAATGGATTGAAAGAGAGGATTGTGGAAGCAGAGTGAAGTTTCATAAATACTCCGTTGGTCGAGCAGGGCGAAGCCCGTATCGAGACCAACAAATAACAAGAGTATCTTTGCTTACGTGGTGGTCTCTATACGCCCTCCGCTATCGCTTCGGGCTACTCGACCACCGAGGAGTACATGGAAATGAATATAGACCTCAACTGCGATATGGGTGAGAACATTGGCAATGATCAAGACATCATGCCTTACATCACATCCGCAAACATTGCTTGTGGATTTCATGCTGGTGATTCAAAGACCATGCAAGCGACTATCCGATTGGCAAAAAAGTATGGCGTGGCTGTGGGCGCGCACCCAAGTTGGATGGATGTGGAAGGATTCGGTCGGCGTGAGATGAACCTGCCATCCGATGAAGTGGAAGCGTTAATTCTGTATCAGGTCGGCGCGTTGTATGCCATTGCCAAAGCTGAGAGTGTGGAATTGATTCACGTCAAGCCGCATGGGGCGTTATACAATCAAGCTGCGAAAGACAAAACTCTCGCGAATGCCATCGCAAGCGCAGTAAAAA
Organism: uncultured Anaerolinea sp.; assembly: GCA_964543585.1. Taxonomy (GTDB): domain Bacteria; phylum Chloroflexota; class Anaerolineae; order Anaerolineales; family Villigracilaceae; genus Defluviilinea. The sequence continues at coordinate 23,848 of CAZIYY010000063.1, forward strand.
GATTCAGCGGCGAATTAATTCTGGTTGGGCTGGCAGGCTCGGGGCTGGTGGAGGCGGGGATCGAAGTCGGGTTGCGCGTTGCGAATGAAGGATTCCCAGATCGCAACTACAACCCCGATGGGACATTGGCCTCGCGCAAAGAGTCTAATGCAGTTATCGAATCACCGGATGAAGTCGCGGCACATGCGTTGGAGTTAATCCAGAATGGAATTATGTTTGGGGATAAACGGGTGAGCGTGGATACGTTGTGTTTGCACGGAGATCATCGCCGCGCGGCGGAAAATGCAAAATTGATTCGAGAAGTAGGGGCGACCCATTGGGTCGCCCCTA
>CAZIYY010000064.1:0-24043 GCA_964543585.1 uncultured Anaerolinea sp.
TCAGCTTATCTCTTTTGGCTGCCTGCAAAGTTGCACTTCATACTTGAATCTACGCTGCGAAATCCGCCAAATCTGCGGATTATTTTTTCCTCTTGCCGTTCTCATCTTCGACGCGGGCGAAGATCATACGGCCTGCGGCGGTTTGCAGAACCTTGGTGACGACCACTTCCTTGTATTCGCCGATGTAATCGTGCCCGTTCTCAACGACGACCATCGTGCCATCATCCATGTAGCCCACGCCCTGCCCATGCTCCTTGCCTTCCTGGAAGATGTTCAGGGTCATGTGTTCGGCGGGCAATACAACGGACTTGACCGCGTTCGCCAGTTCGTTGATGTTGAGGATTGTTACGCCCTGTATTTCAGCGACGCGGTTCAAGTTGAAATCGTTTGTCAAGATCGGACATTTCAACTGCCGCGCCAGCACAACAAGTTTATCGTCTACTTCGCGCACGCCCTCGGCGTTGATGTCGCTGATGCGGACGAGGACGTTAGGTTGTTTCTGCAAGTCGGCGAGCACTTCCATGCCGCGGCGTCCGCGTTGGCGGCGCAAGCCGTCGGGTGAGTCCGCGATATATTGAAGTTCGTTCAACACAAAGCGCGGGATCAGAAGCGTGCCGGGCAGGAATCCCGTTTTGGCGATGTCAGCGACGCGTCCGTCAATGATGACGCTTGTATCCAGTAAGATGGTGCGGTTGAGATTTGTCCATGAGGAGGAGGAGCCGCCTTCGCTCCGCCCGCTCAACGCGCTGAACAATCCCATGATATCCCCCTGCCTCATGACGAAAAGTGAAATGCCGAGGTAGGAGAACGCAAGTACGCCGATGAACGGAAGGATTTGCCCAACTGGATCGGGAAGTTGCGAGAATGGAAACGACAGCAGGGCGGCGGTCAGCAAGCCGACGATCAGCCCAGCCAGCCCTGCAAAAAGCGTTTCCGCTGAAAGGCGGCCCAATCTGATACGAATAGCGCGGGCTGGACGCGTGGTGAAGTAGGGCGTCAGGATAAAGCCGCTCAGACCTCCAAGCAGGAGGAACAGCCACTGATACAAAAGGACCTGGGTGGACCCGGGCAGTTCAACAAGGCTTGCAACCCACCCTCCAAATGACACCCCCAAAAAAGTGAAAACGATCAAGCCGATAACACGGAAAATAAATTCGACAATGCGAAAAGAAATGCTGTTGTCCATGAATAACTCCTTTGTAACGTACGGGATAATGTCTGCATGATAGCACGGCTGGAAAGCCTAGTCAAATGGCTTTCTCACTTGCATCCTCCATCGCAGCCAAAGCTTATAAAAAGATTGGAAAGAAAAAGCCGTAGTAGGAAAAAGGTGGGTAAAGTGGTTATAATGAACAAGGCATATGGCTATTGAGCGACACACATGATTCTCACCGACACCCTCAACCGTCCTTTACGCGACCTGCGCATTTCGGTTACAGACCGCTGTAATTTCCGCTGTGTCTATTGCATGCCGAAGGAAATCTTCGGGTCTGATTATCAATTCCTGGAACGGAGTCAAATCCTTACTTTTGAGGAGATCGCCCGCCTTGCCCGTATCTTTGTCGGACATGGCGTTCGCAAAATCCGATTGACCGGCGGCGAGCCGCTCGTACGCCGCGACCTGCATCGCCTTGTTGCCATGTTATCTGACATGCCTGACCTGGATTTGACTCTCACCACCAATGGATCAGTGCTGGCGAAGCAGGCACAGGCGTTGAAAGACGCCGGGTTGAAACGCGTCACTGTCAGTCTCGATTCGCTGGATGACGCCGTGTTCAAAGCAATGAATGATGTGGATTTTCCGGTTGAGGCGGTATTGGAGGGAATGGACGCGGCCGCCAGCGTCGGCTTGGGCCCAATCAAAGTCAACATGGTGGTCAAGCGCGGTCTTAACGATTCCAGTGTCCTGCCGATGGCGCGTTACTTCCGCGAGAAGGGCTACATTCTGCGCTTCATCGAATACATGGACGTGGGTCACACCAACGGCTGGCGAATGGACGATGTGGTTCCCGCAGCGGAGATCGTCAAAATGATCAGCGCTGAAACGCCGCTGGAGCCGCTCGACGCGAACTATCGCGGCGAAGTGGCTGAACGCTGGCGCTACAAGGACGACAGCGGCGAGATCGGCGTGGTGGCTTCGGTGACACAGGCATTTTGCAATACCTGCAACCGCGCCCGGCTTTCTGCCGAAGGAAAACTGTACACCTGCTTGTTTGCGGTCAAGGGGCACGACCTGCGCGATCTAATGCGCGGCGGCGCGACGGGCGATGAAATTTCACAGGCGATTGCGCGCGTGTGGGGCAAACGCTCGGACCGCTATTCTGAACTCCGATCCGAAAATACGATTTCCCTGCCCAAGGTGGAGATGTCGCACATTGGAGGATGAGGAGACTCATCTTGGACAGAGTCTGGCACAAGCCGTGTAGAAGGAATCTCGCCTCGAAATCTCGGAGTTAAACTCCGTGATTTCATGTTGTACGGTTTTTTGCTAACCTTGCACACCTTCCCTCAGGCTTGGGCGATTCCACCGTGTGTTACAACAAAACCCTTCGACACCTTCGGTCACGGCGCGGCCTGCGGGACGTTCTATACCCTCCGCAGGATTCGGATGCCGAGTAATAACACCACCGCGCCGATGAAGGCAGTGATGATGTTGTTGACAATCCCCGTGCCGATGGAAATATTGAGTTGTCCCAACAGCCAGCCGCCCACAAACGCCCCCGCAATACCAACAAGGACCGTGCCAATGCAGCCGAGGTTGAAACCTCCAATTGCCCATTCTGCAAGCAGACCGGCGATTCCACCGACGATGATCCAGGTAATGATTGAGTCCATGTCTAATCTCCTTTTTGTTGTGGATTTTCGATCATAAGTGGTGTTGACCCATTAATATCGGAAAGCGTGTTCATGAATTGTAATGCCGTCCTTCCACTCTCGAGTGCCATCCTCTGATAGATCAAGAAACATGTCAATTTGACCCAGCAAGGTGAATCCTGCGCGATGGAAAGTGCGGATGGCTTCAACGTTTCGGGCGACCGGCCTGATGGACAAATATACAACCCTGCGCTCCCTCGCCTCGGATTTGAGTTTTTCGATTAAAAAAGTCCCGACACCTTGCGACCGAAGTTCTGAGCGAACGACCACTGGTTCGATTTCCGCCTCATCCCCATCCACCAGCAAGCCCGCCATCCCAACCAGGAACGAACCCTCTTCAGCAACCCACAGTCCGGCGAGATTTGTTTTTTGGAGGTAATGCTCGAAGTAGATACCGGGATCACGGCCGCCTATGGATTGATCTGAATAGATATCGCGGTGGCGTTGCGTCAACTCCTCCCATAACTGCGTGCAACTTTCGAAATCCCGATCCTGGTATTCGCGAATGGTAATATTCATGGCGCATTAATTTTCACAATGGATATCGGATTTAATATTGGTGAACCCAGCTAATGATGCGTCTGCATGTTTAGATTGCCCAACAACTTCTGTGTCACCTCAGCCACTTCCTGCACCGCCGTATCGAACGCATCCTGATTGACCTTCGACGGCTTCCGATACCCGCTCACCTTTCTGATGAACTGCAACGCCGCCGCGCGGATTTCCTCCTCCGTCGCAGGGACTTCCACATTCCGTAATTGTTTGATACTTCTACACATGGCATGCTCCTATACCTTCGGCAAATCCAGCAACAAGATTTCCGCCAACATTCTTGAATTCACGTTTCTATCCATCTTCTCCAACGCATTTTCGAGCCCGCTCACCAAATGCCGCGCGGAGGCTAGATCCATGCGACTCGCCAAATCCTCGATCTCCACGTTACGATCCACGTTGACCAGCGGAGTCTCGGCTTGCGCGGTGCGCAGCATCACGTCGCGCCAGTAGGATAGCCAGATCAATATAGCCGGGCGCATCGTCTCTTTGTTCTTTGAGAGTTTATCTGCATAAGCGAATTTTTGCACACGCGAGGCAGAGATCAAATTTTGCAGATCATCCAATTGTTCCTCACGTTTTTCGAGCAAAGAATCGTTTTCAATCAATCGCAGTGCATATCCAAACCTGCCGCCTGAAATATGAGCGATCAACTTCGCGCGTCCTGTGTCCAGTCCTCTAGTCTCCAATTCTCTTTGTACTGCTTCAATCTTCAACAGTCTCATCCGCAACACCTCACATCTTGAAACGATGGTCGGCAATAACTGTTCGGGGTGATCTGCTGTGAGGATCAAAACTGCATAGGACGGCGCTTCTTCCAATGTTTTGAGCAGGGCATTGCTGGCTGAATCATTGGCTTCCTGAAAGCGCAAAAAGATGGACACGCGATAATTCGCTTGATATGGCTTGAGCGTCAATGTGCGCCTCGCCTCGCGGATTTGATCCACCCTGAGTGTCCCGCCTTTTTTTGGATTCCCAAGCTCATCCAGAGCCTGAATTATTTTCAGGTCGGGATGTTGCATGGCCTCGATCTGTTTACAGTCGCGGCACGTTCCGCATGGGATTCCCTCGTCCACGGGCGTATGGCAATTCAATGCCTGGGCGAAACGCAAAGCCAGGTTGCGGCGACCCAGCCCGGGAGGTCCCGCGAAAAGATACGCATGACGCGTCGTCCCATTCACGACATGCTTCTTCAACATATCTACAGCCCATTCGTGCCCGATCAAGTTCCAGTTATTGTTCATCAGTTGTAATCGTAAATCGTCAATCGCAAATCGTCAATTACCAATTCCCCAATTACTACTCTTGCCCCGCGCGCAACCGCAGAAAAGATTCGAATCGTTCAGGATGCACGCGCCCATCTTTCACAGCATTCAGTACGGCGCAATTCGGCTCATGCGTATGCGAGCAATCACTGAACTGACAGTTCTGCACAAGCCCGCGCAATTCAGGGAAATATGCCTCCATCTCCTCCGGCTGGGTATCCCATAATGCCAGCGACTTCCAGCCTGGCGTATCCGCCACATATCCGCCGTCCGCCAGAGGGAACATCTGCCGCGTCACGGTTGTATGCCTGCCTTTGCCCATTGCTTTGCTGATCTCATTTACTGCGAGTCCAAGACCAGGTTGGATCACGTTCAACAAACTGGATTTGCCCGCGCCGCTCGGTCCTGCCAGCGCGGAAATTTTATTCTTCAGCATATCATGCAGTTCATCAATGCCCGCACCGGTTTTGGTCGAAGTATAGATCACGCGATAACCAAGCAGTTCGTATAAACCAAAAATTTCTTTTGCATTTTCCACCAGATCGGTTTTATTTGCGACAATGACCACAGGCACACGCTGTTTTTCTGCGATGACCAAAAACCGATCCAACATTCTCAACTTTGGATTTGGATGCGCACACGCAAACACGAAGACTGCCTGATCGGCATTCGCCAGCAGGATTTGCTGATACTCACCCTGGGGCCTCGGGTCAAGCCGCACGATAGCCTGATTCCGCTCCTCGATCTCTTCGATCACCCCGGACTTATCCTCCAAAACCGTGATCCGAACTTTATCTCCAAGAGCCGCGATATCACCTGTTGCCTTTCCGTGTTTCAACCTGCCACGCAATTGGCAAACGACAAAGCTCTGACCGGCGCCTCCGAGGTCCCGCGATGCGCGGGACGGCGACATTTCCACGGTAAAGAAACCGGATTGGGCTTTGATAATCAGACCTTGTTGAAGAGTATCTTTTGTCAAATATTTTTCGTGGAGACCCGATGGGTTTTAAGAAACCTCTCAGGTCTTTTCATAACTACGGCTTCGGAGTCTTGGTCGGAATGCCACCAAGCGGGGTCGGTGTATAAAGTGGACCACCGATCGGACCGAACCATGGTCGGCTCAACGGACTACCATTATAGTAGGTCTCGACGATGGCCCTGAAGACCGGCGCGGCATAATCGGAGCCTTCACCCTGATTCTCAAGAATGACTGCGATCGCGATATCGGGCAAGCCACTTGCCTCCACATTCAATGTATATCCCGCGAACCATGCGTGAGGAAGACCTGAACCGGATTCCGCTGTTCCCGTCTTGCCAGCCACGGGGACGTTCAGCCCGCGCAAACGGAAATTTGCCGTGCCGCGTGGATTGTGAACGACTTCCCACATCGCGTCCTGAATTACTTTCAGTCGTTCGGGTGTGACCGGCAGCGTACCATTCGCTTCCGGCTTGAAGACAGATATCGGCGCGCCTTCAATGGGCTGGATTTTTTCCACCACCTGCGGCCGATATAATGTGCCCCCGTTCCCGACTGCGGCGATAAACCTGGCAACCTGCAATGGCGTGACCTGAACCTCGCCCTGGCCGATTGCCTGGTTGACCACGTCAATTGGCGTTGCCGGATCGACGATTTGGCCGGCGGCTTCGATAATTTGTTCGATGCCGGTTGGCTGTCCCAAGCCAAAGGCGCGCGCCATTTTTGCGATGTCATCTTTGCGGTTGTTCTGGTAAAGGGTAAAGCCTATATCCCAGAAGAACGGATTGCAGGAACGCATTAAACCTTGGGGCAGTGTCAGCACGCCGGACGGTATGCTATCGGAACTGGTACATTCATTTCCGGCCTGTAATCTCCGCTGGCAATGATCCCACGTCCAATCATGGCGGACCTGATCGTTAAGTTTCGTCCAATCATATTGGCAATCATAAGTTGTTTCGGGAATGTATAATCCGCTTTCCATGCCGGCTGCCATTGTGATGATCTTGAATACCGAACCAAGCGGGTACTGTCCCTGCGCGGCGCGGTTGAGGAAAGGCTGATTTGTGTTGTTGGCCAAATCTGTAAGCAAAGAACTGTTCGGATTGTTTGGCGCAAACAAATTCGAGTCGAAACTGGGAGAGGATGCCATGGCGAGCACGCGTCCCGTATCGCGTTCAAGCACAACGACCGCGCCGCTAAATCCTTTAAGCGCCTCTTCCGCGTAAAACTGCAAGTTGCGATCAATCGTGAGATAGACCGAATCAGCCGGCTTGGGCGCGCTCTCGCCGACCCGCGTCATGATCTGGCCAGTGGATGAGTTGGCCACATATAGTGTGCCGCCGCGTTGCCCGGCAAGATAATCCTCCGCCCAACTTTCAATGCCGGCCTTTCCTACGCGCGCATCCTGGGCATACCCCAGACGGCGATATTTCTCCAGGTCATCGGCAGAAATGGGCTGGGTATATCCAACAATATTGGATGCAACGCCCTGCTTAAAATAATAACGTGAGTTGTAAGGCGTCCATTCCAAGCCGCTCGGATAAACCGTTCTGATGCGCTCGGATTCCTGCTCGGATGCCTCACACAGCTGAATGGGGAAGAAGTCCGGCGTGTTGGATATTTGTTCGCGCAAGACCTCAGGGTCGATGCCGCACAACATGCGGACTTCCGAAAGCAATATCTCCAAACTTTCATCGGTGACATTACCCGGAATTATGCTGAATGCATAGGCATCAGACTGCGCCGCAATCACATCCTCATTATGGTCGTAGATGTTGCCGCGTGAGGGGATGCTGTAATCCATGCGCAGGGTGTTTCCGCCCGCCAGTTCGGGGAGGATGAGCGACTCGTCCCATTGAAGTTTCCATTCGTTGTTTTCCAACGCAAAGCGCGCGATCATTTCGCGTTGGATGTCTCCAACCAATGCAGTGTGATAGGTAATGCGAAAAGCGACTTCCGATGAGTAGGGATTTACAAGAGATGAGGATATTTCGTAATCAAAAGAGCCTGCGCTCATTTCGTTCAAGGCATCGCGGTTGCGTTTGGCTAAGTCCTCCAGCGTGATCGAATCCTGCGCGACCTTACTGAGAGATCCGTACATTGTGTTGTAATCTTCCGCTTTGAATGCGTCGAGATAAGCCGCCAGCGCCGCGTCCGCTTTGGGCGCGGAGAACACTGTCACAATCGGCTGGGACAACGGCGTCTCCGTGGGAAAGATCGCACCGCCTCCATTGCACGCAGTTAAAAAGGTCACAAGGGCAACAAAATTTAACCAACGAAAAAATTTCATTCTTTACCTTTCAAGCTCTGGAGTCCGACAGCTTGCTGTCGCTTTCGGGGAGCAAGCTCCCCGACTCCAAATTTTTACATGGCTCCGCTCAGGATGGCGCGTGAAACGGGGCATTGATATTCCAACAAAGTCTGGCAATTGACAGGCACATCTGCCCTGGGCGAGATTTCCATCTTTCGCATCATGCGGATGACGTGACACATCGGAAGACCCATCACGCTTGCATAACATCCGCTCATGCCTGCAACGGGACGAAAACGAGGATGCTGGATCGCATATGCGCCAGCCTTATCGAGCGGGTCACCTGTTTGGACGTAGGCATTGGTCTCGTCGTCAGAATAATCCCGCATGGGAACGTCCGTAATGCAGAGTTCCTTCAAGAGGAGTCCATCGCTCAGGCGAAGCATGGCAACCCCGGTATAGACCTGATGCGTGTGTCCGCGTAAACGAGTTAACATGGCAAGGGCGTCCGCCATATCCTTTGGCTTGCCCAGAATATCGTTACCATCCACAACTGCGGTATCTGCCGCGAGGATGATCTGGTCCGCGTGAGCCGCGATCGCGCACGCTTTAGTTTCTGCAAGTCTTAAGACGTAATCTGTGGGCGATTCGTTGGCGCGCAGGCTTTCATCCACATCCGCGACGGAGACGCTGAACATCCAATCAGCGAGAGCGAGCAATTGACGCCGCCGCGGTGAGTTCGACGCAAGCACAAGCATTAGTTTTTCGGTCACGGGAAAAAATTGTAACACATGCGCAGGGCGGATTGGCAATCCGCCCCACGTGTTGTACAATGCAGTAGATTTGTCTGGTCACGGAGGCGATGTGAAGGAACTGGAAGAGAGGATTTTGCGCGACGGCAAAGTTTTGGGCGGGGGAATTTTGAAGGTGGACAGTTTCGTGAATCATCAAGTGGATCCCCTTTTAATGTACGCCTGCGGAAGGGAATTCGCGCGGCTCTTCGCCTCGGTTCACGCGACCAAGGCGCTAACCGCTGAAATCTCGGGCATTGCCCCAGCCCTGACGACAGCCATCCATCTCGGCATACCCGTTGTGTATGCGCGCAAGCACAAACCCATCACCATGCCCGACCAGGTATATTTGACTCTCGCACCCTCGCATACGAAGGGACGCATGGTCGAGTTGATCGTCTCGCCTGAATATCTGGCAAACGGCGAAAATGTGTTGATCATTGACGACTTTCTTGCCAGCGGACAAACGATTTTGGGATTGGCGCGGCTTGCCGAAGCCTCAGGTTCAAAGATCGTCGGTATCGGCGCTTTGATCGAAAAAACTTTCGAAGGCGGACGAGAGGCGTTGAAATCTTTGGGTGTGCCAATTCATTCTCTGGCGTGTATTACCTCGATGGAAGATGATAAGGTGGTTTTCGGAGAACCTTCGTGAACTTGTTGAGGCTGTTTCATCTCGCCGCGTATCGGCTGGTCGTCAACGGCGGCGAGTATCAGAATTTTCCGCAAATGCATTTTCATTTGATCTCAGATGTTCCAAGTCAAATGTCAAGTGTCTAAAGTCACCTTGACGTTTGACCTCAACCTTCAACCTTCAATACAGGAATAACTTATGGACTCTATCGCCATCCTCGATTTCGGTTCCCAATACGCGCAGATCATCGCGCGGCGCGTGCGCGAAGGGCAGGCGTATTGTGAGTTGTTCGCATGGGACGCGCCCATGCAGGATATTCTCGCGATCAGCCCAAAAGGATTTATCCTTTCAGGCGGACCCAAATCCGTTTATGAGGAAGGCGCGCCGTATATTCAGGACTTTATCTTCAAGACAGGCTTGCCTATTCTCGGCATCTGTTATGGAATGCAGGCCTTGACTCACGCTCTCGGCGGGGAAGTTGCTTCATCCACAAGTCGTGAATACGGTCAGGCTGAAATCCAATCCCTGATCTCTGATTCACTAGTCTCCCCCCTCACCAAAGTGTGGATGTCTCACGGTGACCGCATCACGCGCATGCCTAAGGGATTTATTGCATTAGCCAACAGTGGTAACAGTCCCTTTGCCGCGATAGGCGATATGAATCGAAAATATTTCGGCGTGCAGTTCCACCCCGAAGTGCATCACACGCCCAATGGATCGCAATTGATCAGGCATTTCGCGCTGGAGATTTGCGGCGTCAAGCCAGACTGGAATCCCGCATCCATTATTGACGACGCCGTTACGCGTATCCGCCAGCAGGTGGGGCATGAACGCGTACTGGCGGCTGTATCGGGCGGGGTCGATTCGACTGTCGCGGCGGCGCTTGTTCATAGAGCCGTTGGAGACCAACTCGCGGCTGTCTTTGTGGATACGGGTCTTTTGCGAAAGGACGAAGCGGAACAGGTCAACCTGGCGTTTCGCGACAACTTGAAAGCCGAACTTGTCACAGTGGACGCGGGCGACGAATTTTTATCGGCGTTGAAGGGAGTCATTGAACCTGAACAGAAGCGCAGGATCGTCGGCGAGAAATTTATCCGTGTGTTCGAAGCGCAGGCAAAGCGGCTAGGCCAACCGAAGTTTTTGGCGCAGGGGACGATCTATCCCGATGTAGTTGAGTCATCCGCGAGGAATGGAAATAAATCCGAAAAAATAAAGACGCATCATAATGTCGGCGGTTTGCCGGAGGGCATGCAATTCGAGTTGGTTGAACCACTGAGACAATTATTCAAGGATGAAGTACGCGCCGTCGGCGAGGAGCTCGGGTTGCCGCGCATTTTAGTTTGGCGGCAGCCGTTCCCAGGTCCTGGCTTGACCGTGCGCTGTCTCGGCGAGGTGACGCGCGAACGCGTGACACGTCTGCAGGCGGCGGATGCGATCCTGATCCAGGAATTATCCAAGGCGGGCTTCCTGGGCAGGCGCGGTTCGCTCAGCAGTTCAACTGCGGTAAGAACGGGACCGTTGCCTGCCGGAAGGACAGGTCCGTTAACCACTGGGCGGACAGGCTCTTTGCCTGTTCGACAAACGGGACCTTTGGTTACTGAACCGATAACAACCGTGTCACAGGCATTTGTGGTTTTACTGCCTGTCCGTTCCGTGGGCGTGATGGGTGACCAAAGGACATACCAGGAGACAGCCGCGATCCGAGCCGTGACCACCGAAGACTTTATGACCGCAGACTGGGCGCGGCTGCCGCACGACCTGCTCGCGAAGGTGGCAAACCGTATCGTGAACGAAGTGGACGGGATTAATCGCGTAGTGTATGATATTACCAGCAAACCCCCCGCGACGATTGAATGGGAATGACGATTTCAGATTTACGATTTTAGATTTATGATTGAGGATGAACTGTGAATTTTGATTTTGGAGAAGTGCTCACTCGCGCCTGGCAGATCACTTGGAAGCCTACGGTGTTGTGGATTATTGGGATTTTGTTTGGTTTCTTCATATCAACTATGTTTCCACTAATATTCTCCCCGTTGCTTCTTCCAATGTTAATGCAGAACTCAAAGACTGCTTTAATGCCTGGATTAATCATTGGGGGGTATATCATCGCCTTTTTACTTTTTATGCTGGCTTTGTATCCGATGAGCGTATTTGCACAAACAGCCGTTACATTAGGTATCCTGCATGTGGATAAGGATAACGAACATTTTTCGGCGAGCGATTTGATCAAAAGGAGTTTGCCCTTCTTCTGGCGTGTCTTGGGGTTGATGCTTTTATTTACAGTGGGTATGAATCTGATAATCCTTATCATTCAGACTATTATGCTTTCATTGACAATTGTGACTTTAGGACTGGCGGCAATCTGCATGATGCCTCTAATGTTTTTAATGTATCCCGCTCTATATCTTGCTATAGTTTGGATGGAACAGGCCATGAACGGAATCATTGTTGATAATATGACAGTGATGGATGCCGCGAGGCAAGGTTGGAATTTGGTTCGAAACAATCTCCTATCTGTTGCTTTAATGGCGCTGGTGATCTATCTTGCAATTGGGTTTGTTACAGGTATTGTAATGGTGCCCATGATGATTTCATTCTTCATCGTGCCGTTTGGTCTCATGGAAAATGAACTCAATTGGACAATTTTATCCATTTCAATGTTGTGGACAGTTGCTTTTATTCCATTGTTCGCATTCATAAGTGGATGGTCTATGATATTCACAAAATCTGCATGGGTCTTGACTTATCTGCGTCTGACACGCGGTTCAGCGCCGAGGCCCGTATTGCTCGAAGCGACATCTTAAAGGAGTCAACATGAATTTCAACTTTGGAGAAGTCCTCACCCGCGCATGGCAAATTACCTGGAAGCATAAAGTGTTGTGGATATTCGGCATCCTGGCAGGTTGTAGTCGTCGAGGTTCAAGTTTCAATTCAAACAGTGGCAGGGGAGGAGGCAATGGTGGCTTTGAACAGCCCAACCTGCCGCCTCAAGTCTTGCATTGGATTCAAGTTATTCGAGAGAATCTGACAACGTTCGTCGTCGTCACATGCGTGGTCGTTCTTTTGATTTGGGCTGTGACCATCTTCCTCGGCGCCATCGGCAAGATCGGTTTAATACGCGGCACGTTCCAGGCGGAGGGCGGCGCGGAAAGCCTGATCTTCGGTCAGTTGTTCAGCGAGAGTACGCCATATTTCTGGCGCATGTTTGGATTATCCCTGCTGGTCAGCCTGCCCGTCTTGGTTGTGGTTATCGCGTTGGCGGCCGGGTTTGCGGTCTTTGCCGTCGCTGCCAGTGGAGGGAATGACGCGCCGGGGGTTGGCGCCCTTGCCATATTGCCAATTCTTATTGGTTGTGTTTGCCTGCTCATCCCTGTAATGTTTGTCATTGGCATGATCGCCCGCCAGGCGGAGAATGCGATCGTGCTGGAAGAGATGGGCATACTGCCTGCCTTATCGCGCGGCTGGGATGTGTTCCGCAATAACCTGGGTCCCATCATCCTGATGGCGATCATCCTGGGCGTGCTTGGTTTCATCGTGGGCTTCGTCGTTGCCATTCCAGTTTTGATCGCAGTGGTGCCAGCCATCATTGCCTTTGCCGCAGGCGAGGGAAAGAACTGGACTCCCCTGATCTTTGCCGGCGTGTGTATCTGCCTTTATATCCCAGTCTCGTTATTGCTCAACGGCATTGCGATTACATACACCGAATCCGCATGGACATTGACTTACATGCGTTTGACGAAACCACAGGCTAACGAGCCGATTGTTCCAGTCGAGGCGAATGCGTAAACTCTTCGCGCTCATTCTAAGCGTTAGTTTGTTTGCTGCGTCCCATGCCTTTGCCCGCGCCCAGAGCGCAGCATACGCAGACGTTGCCACCATCGACGCGCAGGGCTTTCCGCAAATCTCCGCTCTCGTGGATGTGTACGACGCGAACGGCGAATTCATGTCTGGCCTTCAACCTTCCAACCTGACGGTCTATGAAGATGGACAGCCGCGTACTGCAGATGCGCTCACAGAATCCACCGTGCCCGCGCAGATCGTGGTCGCCATCAACATGGGCCCCGCGCTGGCTGTGCGGGATGGGAACGGCACACCGCGATACACACAAGTGGTTCAGGCGTTAAGTCATTGGGTGGACGCGCAGCCCGCCGATTCGCGCGACGACCTGAGCCTGGTCTCGTTATCGGGTTCCCTCATCAGCCACGCGAATGCAAAAGACTGGTTCGTGAGCCTGAGTTCGTTCAAGCCCGATTTCCGCAACACGACTCCCAACCTGCAAACGCTTTCCATCGCGCTGGATACAGCCAGCGCGCCCGCGCCGCAGCCTGGCATGAAGCGCGCCGTCCTGTTCATCACCCCGCACATGGATGACCCCAATATTGATAACAGCATCGCGCCGCTGATCCAGCGCGCGATGGATTCAAAAGTGCGCGTCTTCGTCTGGCTCGTGGATGCGGAGGACTTTGCAATCACTGCCAGCGCTAACGCGTTCAAATCGCTTGCCCAGCAAACAAGCGGATCGTTCTTTGCGTTTTCAGGAGTAGAATCCTTCCCGGATTTGAACCAGTATCTTGCCCCCCTGCGCCATATCTACAATCTGAGCTATAGCTCCTCCCTCACGATAGCAGGCGACCATATGCTCGGCATTTATATCGAAACGCCGCAGGGAACGATCCCCGCGCTGGATAAGACCTTCAACGTGGACATCCAGCCGCCCAACCCGATCTTCATCTCGCCACCGCTGCAAATCACGCGCCAGCCGTCGGCGGATGATCCATATAACCCGGATGTTTTGACTCCATCCCAACAGATCATCGAGATCATTGTCGAATTCCCCGATGGACATAAACGTGAATTGAAACGCACTTCCTTATATGTGGATGGTCAGGTAATCGCAGAGAACACCTCCGCGCCGTTTGAAAAATTTGTGTGGGATCTGAGCGCCTACGATACGGGCAGTCAGCATGAGATCATTGTGGAAGCGGAGGATGTGCTTGGCATGAGAAAGTCAAGCATGGGGATTCCAGTCACACTGACAGTTATACAAGCGCCGAGGGGAATACAGGCATTACTTGCGCGTTATCGTTCGTACATCGTGCTGGGCGCGATCGGTCTCGCGGGAATGGCATTGCTGGTGATTTTATGGAGGGGCAGGGTATCGGGAAATACTTCCGGCACAAACCAGCGCAAATCCCGCAAACAGCTTGAAGACCCGCTCACACAACCCGTTGTCGCATTGACCGAGCCGCCCCTTTCGGCTACAAAAAAATCAAAGACGGAACCGCGCCGCGCCGGCTGGCTGGGATCCAAACCAGCCCGCGTCGAAGCGGCGCCCGCCTATCTCATCCGTTTGACGAATGGAGGCGAGCCAGCCAGCGCCATGCCAATTCCCGTGTTGGAAAAGGATATGACCTTCGGGACAGACCCGGTGCAATCGAAGCGTGTGCTCGATGACGCGTCCATTTCGCCGCTGCATGCCCGCATTAAGCAAACCGAGGATGGAGTCTTTATCATTTACGATCACGGTTCGATTGCAGGAACCTGGGTGAATTACGAACCTGTCCGGCGCGAGGGCTGCCGCCTGGCGCACGGGGACAGGATCCACTTCGGGCAGTTGACATATCGCTTTGATCTGAATCAAGCGCCAGCTGAGTCGGAACCGAAGGTTATCTCAAAGAAATCCGCAGCATGATCCCGCACACTTCCATTCACCCTTTCAAGGAGTGTGCGGGATGATCCGCACAGTCCGCTCCCACCTGAACGTCGAAGCCCATTCGCATCCCGGCATGACGGGCAAGAACAATGAAGACCGTTACGCTGTGGCTTCGTTCGTGCCGGACGATCACAACAAGATGCCCGTGCTATTCGCCGTGCTGGCAGATGGCATTGGCGGACATCGCGGTGGCGAGGTAGCCGCGGAACTCGCGGTCAACCACATCATGCAGGTCGTTGCAAAAAGCGACGGGCGGCACATCCGCCGGACTATCGAAGACGCGGTGATAGAGGCGAGCGACGCGATTGCCGCGCATGCCGCGACGAACGAAGAATTGAAAGGCATGGGCTCCACCTGCGCCACTGTCTGGATCGTCGGCGATAAACTCCATACCGCGTACGTGGGGGACTCGCGCATCTTTCTTATGCGCGGCGGGCGCATTCAACAATTGACCACCGATCACACGTGGGTGCAGGAGGCAATGGAGAAGGGTATCCTCACGCCCGAACAGGCGCGCGTACATCCGAACGTGCACGTCATCCGCCGTTATCTTGGTTCACCCGAACCGCCTGAACCTGACTTTCGCCTGAAGTGGTTCGACGGCGAAGGCGATCAACATGCCGAGAGCAACCAGGGCGTTCAACTTTTGCGCGACGATGTTTTGCTTTTATGCAGCGACGGCTTGACCGACCTGGTGTGGAACGACGAAATCCTTGAGGTCGTGCGCTCGAAACCCACGTTGAAGGAAGCCACGCGCGCGCTGGTCGAACTTGCGAACTCACGCGGTGGGCACGATAACACTACAGTCATTTTGATCTCATTGCCGCGCAATTTTAAATTGCAAGTCAGGAAGGAGGCAGGCTGGCTTCCCTGGGTCATTGGAGGCGTGGCGGGCGTGCTGTTCATTGTGGTCGTCGGTTCGGTCCTGACCTTTAGCCTGCTGAGGCGGAACACAAACGTTACTCTCACCCCAACCGCTTCCACGCCGCTTCTGACAGAGACTCCATTACCCCAGCCCACTGCCACTCCCTTGCCCACTACGACAGCCGTGCCATCACCAATCGCGCCGACCTATACTCCCTGGCCCACAAATACGGTGACACCGTAAAGACTCTGGAGTCCAGAAACTTGCTTCTGATTCTTGGACAGCATCCGCAGGGCAAGTGAGCTGTCTGACTCCAGAGAATGGAGATAACTCATGCCCATCAAACACTCAACCGATATTGAAGCCAAAAACGTCGCCGCGGGAAGGGACACGACCATTCAGGTCCTCATCTCCGCGCAGGAAGGTCCCAACTTTGCGTTGCGAAAATTTTCCATGCAAAAGGGAGGCGGGATGCCGCGTCACACCAACACGCTCGAACATGAGCAATATGTCTTACGCGGCGAAGCGACCATCACGATTGGCGAAGAAACATATCATGTGAAAACAGGTGATGTCGTTTTTATCCCCGAAGGCGCAGTGCACTCTTATCAGAATATAGGCGAAGAACCGTTTGAGTTCTTGTGCATTATTCCGAATAAGGAAGATAAGATCACGATTGTGAGTGAGTCTTGCTAATGCTCTCGATGGGTCTCAGACCCACCGAGAGCAGGATTACAACGGCTGTTTCGCCGGTATTCCCGGCTTGCGCGGATACTTGGGAGGAGTCGCCGCCACCTTATCCACGAGCACAAGATACCGATCATCCGCGACACCCGGCAAATTGACCGGGATCAACTGTCTCAACTTTCCACCCAATAACTTCATCGCCTTTTCAGCGGACTGCGCTTCAGCGGGTCCGCTTTCGCCTTTTTGCGCGAGCATCGTCCCACCGACTTTGACCAATGGAATCAGGTATTCGCTCAACACATTGAGGTTTGCCACCGCGCGCGCAACCGCCCAGTCATATTTTTCACGATGCCCAGTGTCTTGTCCCAAGTCTTCCGCGCGCGCCTGGATGACATCCACGTGTTCCAAGCCCAGCACGCTGACAATATGCTGGCAGAACATGGCTTTCTTGCCAACAGATTCGAGGAGCGTTAATTTCATCGTTGGGTAAAGAATTTTCAGGGGAAGACCTGGAAACCCCGCGCCTGTGCCGACATCAATAAGATGATTTGGCAGAGAGGCTTTCCATGCCAGGACGCACGAGAATGAATCAAGGAAATGTTTTGTGCGGATGGATTCCGCATCGCGTATGGCAGTCAGGTTGAATTTCTGATTCCAGTCGAGCAATTCTTTTTCATATCTGATCAACGACAGCACTTGCCGCCCCGTGATATGGACGTTGAGCAATGCCTGCGCGTCGTGAATGAGTTTTTCCATCGCGTGAGATTATACTGCTTGTTGCATTAATAGCTGATCTTGAACGCGCCTGTTATCGGAAAAAATCGAAATTGGGGTTTATATTTTTTCGCAGCACCTTGTAAATCAAAAGACCTGACAGGTTTTCGCAAAGCGAACCTGTCAGGTCTTATTGCAAGTGTGGTTGCTATTACTTCTTCACTTCTTCTTTTTCTTCCACTTTGGCTTTTGACTTATTGAACCTTCGATACACGGCGCGCCCGCCAACATATACGACATACAGAGGAATGCCAATTAAGATCAACGCTGGCAGGTTGTACAGCACGAAGCGGATGAGGAAATCCACAAAATTCTGGAAGAAGAGGATCAAGTCCTGAACAGCATTTTTGGCGGCGCCCTCGGGTTTCCACGGACCGATCTCAATCGGCTGGGTACCCTCTTCGGCGATCAAGCGCACGCTAATGGCGGAGAGCGCGGCGGATTCTTCGTAATACTTGATCTGCCCTTTCAACTGTTCGATCTCGGTCTGAATGGTCTGCACTTGCAGATAGATCGCGAGCACATCCTCAGACTTTACGGCCTTATCCAGGATCTCGAGCAGTTTCTTTTCAGCAGCCTCCTTGGCTTTGAGCTGTGATTGCAAATCGATGTACTGGCTGGTCACATCCTGCCCGCTTCGGTTCTCAGACTGAATATCCACCGCGCCTGCTTTAATTCTTTCAAGCGCCTCATCCAATTTCTCAGAAGGAATGCGGATGACGAGACCTGCCTCTGGAACTTCCTTGCCTGCGGGAGTAAACGATTGATAAAGATTGGACGAGACCACGAAGCCGCCCATCTCTTTTGCAAGAGCGCTGATTTCCTTCATGCGTGTCTTTGGGTCCTTGACCACGATGGCAAGATCCGCGTTTTCGATGACGAGTCGTTCCTGGACAGCCTGTTGATCGACTGCATTGCTGACTGACGATCTTGCTGCTCCATCTACCGCAAAAAGATCAGTCGCTGGCATGGGCGCTTCCAATGCAGCAGGCGCTTCTGTCGCGGCCGCGCCGCCGTAGCCCAAGTCGCTGCTAACGTAGTTGAAAGTGGAGCCGTATCTTGGACCCAACAAGTACATCACCGATGTCCCAAGCAAAATGAATACGGTAATGACCGAAAGAACGATAATGATCGGACGTTTCATCTTTTATTCTCCTTGATGGTTGTAAGGTAATTTCACCCTACAGACGAATCATTGATTGAAAAGTTCCTCCAGTCCCACCCCCTCTGTCACTCACCTGCACTGCACCGAACGCAGTGCGGTGCGCGTGTCGTGACACCTCCCCCATTTTCTGACGAACTTCAGTCAGAAAATGGGGGAGGTCGCCGAAGGCGGGTGGGGGTCACCACCCCTCGGCGAGTCTCACTGCATGTTTCTCAGGCAAGCCCGCCTCGCGGATGCGTTTCTGCACTTCGGGGATGTTGTATACCACGCGGCGCGGTTCCCATGTCTTGGCTGTGCTGTCGTAAATGGCGTAGGCGGCGCGCGGGTCGCGGTCGCGCGGTTGGCCGATGGAGCCAGGGTTCAGGATCATCCTCGGTTCCAGTTGGATGCGTTCCCCCACCTTGATCGGTTTTAGATTCACGCGGTCGGTCGTTACATTGAGATGGAACATGCATTGCAGGTGCGAATGTCCCACAAAACACCAGGGCGTGGTGAAGTGATCGAAGTTCAAGCGCGCCGACAACGTGTTGAGAATATATTCCCAGACCGAATCGCGCGGGCTTCCATGCACGATGCTTGCGTCCTCACGCACCTTAAGGTTCGAAGGGAGCGAACGCAGGTAATCCATGTTATCGGCGCTCAACACACGCTCGTGATATTCCAGCGATCGGCGCGCGTCCCCGTTGAACGCCTCAAAGGGAATCTTGCCGATCACGGCAACATCATGGTTGCCGAGAATGCACGTCAGGTTCGGGATCTCGCGCACCTGTTCCACAACCGCGTTGGGGTCGGGCCCGTAGCCAACGAGATCGCCCAGGCACCAGGTTTCATCCACTGAGCCTGCGTCGTTGAGCGCCGCCTCCAGCGCGGTGTAATTCGCATGAATATCAGAAATGACTAAAATACGCATATCACTCCAGCAAGATTGCAACTCGTCCCAAAATAATTTCAGCCGTTTCGGCCTTGCTCATCAACGGCAATGATTCTCTGCGGCCATCCGCAAACAACAGTGTAACGCGATTTGTTTCCACTGCAAAGCCCGCGTCGGTTGCGGATATATCGTTCGCGGCGATCAAATCCAGACCCTTGGATTCTAACTTATTCGCCGCGTTTTGCAGGAGGTCTTTGGTCTCAGCCGCAAACCCCACCACGACGCGCGGACGCTTCGCCCTTAACTTTGAGCCTGATACCGTTTTCAAAATATCTTCCGTCGCTTCGAGTTCGATCTGCGGAACCCCGCCCTCTTTCTTGATCTTGTCTTTGGCTTGATTCTTCGGGCGAAAATCTGCCACGGCCGACGCCATGATGAGCGCGTCGCTTTCTGCGGATTCGCGTAGCACCGCCTCAAGCATTTGCTTTGCAGTTTCGACGTTGACGACGCGCGCGCCGACAGGAGGGGTTAAGGGTACAGGCGTCGTGATCAACGTCACTTGCGCGCCCGCGTCCAGTGCGGCTTGCGCGAGCGCGTATCCCTGTTTGCCAGAAGATCGATTTGTAAGGACGCGCACGGGGTCGAGCGGCTCGTGAGTTCCTCCCGCGCTAACGACGATTTTTTTATCGGCGAGCAAGCCTTTGCGTCCAAGAATGAGGCGGATGTGCCCAATCAGTTCATGGGTTTCGGGTAAACGTCCCACTCCAACAAGTCCCGATGCGAGATGTCCTTCCACAGGTTCAATGATGACCGCGCCGCGTTTTTTGAGCGTATCGAGATTTTCCTGCGTTGCCGCGTGATCGAACATGCCGCCGTCCATTGCGGGCGCGATGATGAGCGGACATTGCGCGGCTAATGCAGTAACCGTAAGCAATGTGTCCGCCTGACCGTAAGCAAGTTTGGCGATTGTATTTGCCGTGCACGGCGCGACGATGAGCAGGTCGGCATCATGCCCAAGACCGACATGCAAAATATGCGCCTCGTTTCCCCATAGATCAACATCCGTATACGCGCGCCGTCCCGTGACGGATTGGAACGTAAGCGGCGTAATGAACCTTTCAGCCGCCGCGCGGGTGAGAATCACATCCACTTGCGCGCCTGCCTGCGTAAGTTTGGAGGCAAGGTCCGCGGCTTTGTACGCGGCAATGGATCCCGTAATGCCGAGGAGGATGCGCTTGTCGGTAAGGACTGACATATATGCTCATTATACATCCAAGAAAAAGGCAATGCGTGAGAGCATCTCTTTTGGGTGCACTCAAAGTGCACTCAAAGTATGTGGATGGATTTTGACGAGCGGGGCTAAAGCCGCCTGCTCAGTGCATGGAAGTCCTTCGGACTGGCGTACCAGAGTCGGCTTTTAGCCGACTTTCACGAACTGAGGCAGGACTTTAGTCCGCCGAAACCAAGCACACTAACAAACTTTGAGCGCTCCCTCTCTTTTCGATATCGTCATTTGCTGAATGTGCCCATCAACTCGCCCTGCGCGAGAATGTGTCCTTCCATTTCCTTGAGCAGTTGTTCTTTCGCCGCGCCGGGCAGCAGGCTGAGGGTCGCATCGAGCGCGTAGAGTTTGAAGAAGTAGCGATGCGTGCCGCTTGGCGGGCAGGGGCCGTCATAACCCATTTTGCCCGATGAGTTTTTGCCGACGTAGATCGCGTTCGGGTCTACATTCTTTCCAGCGATCGGAAAGTCTTCCTGCAGACTGCGCGTTGAGGCGGGGATGTTGTATAAAACCCAATGCACCCATGTGCCGAACGGCGCGTCGGGATCATCCACGATGAGCGCGAAAGATTGCGTGCCTGCAGGCGGTTCGTTCCATGCCAGTGCGGGAGAAATGTTTTTACCGACGCAGGAATATTTCACGGGGATGGATTGTCCGTTCGCGAACGCGTCGCTCGTCAGTGCAATTGACATGATTGCCTCCGTGGTTGTTTCAGATGTTGGCGTTGCAAAAGATATGCAGGATGCAAGCATCATAGACGTCAACGTCAGAAGATAAAAGATTGCGCTTCTCACGATATATCCTCCCTTTTGACTCCATCGAATTGCAGGATGAAATCAGAACCGTATACGCGCGATGGGGTTTGAAATCCTATTTTGTATTCTCCGTTTAGAATTCGCTTCATGATCTCAACTGTGGTCAACGCAGTGCAAGTATATCCTTCGGGCGTTTGCAGTTTCGAGACGGCTCGGTTGCCTTTATCATCGGTCCCTTCGCCGATCATCGTCGCAAACCGCTTCTTTCTTATCTCCTCTTTCGGTCCCAGTGGAAGAAACAGGTTTATCAGCAACGTGAGAATATTCTTTACAGGGTGGTTATACAGCAAATGTCCCAACACGCGCATATCATAAAGAAAATTGATCACGACGCGCGGGAAGGCAAAGTACGTTTCAATATTGGGGATGTCCGTGCTGTGATAAGCCGTGCTGACGTCTCCCCAGCCAACAGAGACCACCTTCACGGGACCGCGTCCGAAATCCTGCTCAAGCACATTCCACGCGGGAGGCACTTGAACCAGTTTCCCGTCGCGGCGGATCATTCCCTGCCTGTGCATGTTTTCGATTGCGGACTTTGCCGTGCCTCTTGAAACCCCCGCGCCCACGCCGCGCATGAAAAGACGGAAGTGAGTTGCGGAGGGTAATCTTTGTTTTACATGCGCGGCAAGACAATCGGATGGCACAATGTCGAATCCGCCGCCCGGCATGAGCATAATGCCTGCATCTTTTGCCTGAGTATCCATCACCGCCAACGCTTCAAAGCCGGGGATTTCCCCGCTGATATCCACATAATGCTTTTTGGTCCGCAAACAAGCCTCGGCCATCTGGCGGAACGTATGCACGAAAGGGCCCGCGCAATGCAACACTGCATCCACTTCGCGCAAAGCGGAATCCAATTTGGAAGTTTCACCCAATGAGAAGGCGCGGTAATCAAGATTGAACTTCCCAGCCTGCGCACGCAGTTTTCCTTCGTTGCGTCCTGCAAGAATTGGATGCAATCCCTCCTTTACCGCCAGGTCAACGATGAGTTGACCTGTGTACCCATAGGAGCCGTAGATGAGGAAGTTTTTCATAACCTCTTCACAAAATGCACCAGCCGCTCGGCTTCATAGTATCCCATCTTCAAATGCGCTGCGATGCTGACATCGTTTTCCAGCCATGTATCCGATGCCATTTCTGTGCAGCCTTTCTCGCGCGCCCATTGTTCTGCGACGCGCGCCATTTCCCTACCAAGTTTCTGCCCGCGCGCATGCTCGTCTACATACCATGCTTCGATGTAGCCCACGGGCGAGGTCTCACAGCCTTCACCGTAGTCGCGCAGTCCCACTTCGATGAACGCGACCAGCCCTCCGTCCGCGCGTGAAGCGACGAAGATTCCCGCGTCCGAATCCGCGAGCAGATCGTCCAGATCGAAATCCAAATATTCCAGCGGCGCGTCGGGCCACAGCCCCTGTCGCATGTGAAGCCATTCTGGTTTGTCTTCTAACGTTGCGCGTCTAATAAGATATTCCATGTCAATTTCAACTTTATCGATATAACCTTGTGTGCCATCATGGCTTTACTCCTGCCGCTTCAAGAAACCTGCGAACAGACTTGACTGCTCCTCTGTTTGTTTCTATGCGGATGCGGACGGTGAAACACAGCCCAACTACACGACCGCTTTGATTTTCACACAAATCCCAGGCCTCTTTCCTTCAACGACACCCATTTCCCGTGACCGATTACTAAGTGATCGAGCACTTCCACATCCAATAATTTTCCTGCCTGCACGATTGCACGTGTTACGGCGACATCATCAGGGCTGGGAGTCGGATCACCTGAGGGATGATTATGAATCACAACCACAGCCGAGGCGTTTTTTCGTATCGCCTCCTTGAATAATTCGCCAACTCTCACCTGCGAAGAATTGACCGATCCCTTATAAACTTCGATGGTTTCCATCACACGATTTCTTCGATCCAGCAAAATCACGCGCAAATGCTCCTGCTCCAATGCGGACATTTCATACGAAACCAGCGCCGCCGCATCCGCAGGGGAATTGATCATTGGGCGTTCCTCAGGAGATTCCAGCGTCAGCCTGCGTCCCAACTCAATCGCGGCTTTGATCTGTGCGGCTTTCGCGTCGCCCAGCCCATGCTGCTTTTTCAATTCAGCAAATGGCGCGCGGTGCAAGCCCGCGAGCCCGCCAAACTTTTTAAGCAGGCGCTGACCAACGGTGACTGCGCTTTCTCCCTTCACGCCAACGCGCAGGAGGATGGCGATCAACTCGGCGTTGGTCAATGCCTGGGGACCCAGCGAAGCCAACCGCTCGCGCGGACGATCCGACTCATGCAAGTCCATGATGCGGTAAACAGGTTTGGCATTGGATTCAATCATAGGTTTTGCCTCACGGAAAATATTTTTTGAGCGTTGCAGGCGCTCTCCAGGGCAGAACGCGTCGATGGATGTATTTTACAGCGAATCCTGAAAAATACTTTGCTTGACATTCATTTCTCCCTCAATTAGAATACCTGACGCCTTAATCATGGGCCTGTAGCGCAGTTGGGAGCGCGCCTCAATCGCACTGA
>CAZIYY010000065.1:0-24041 GCA_964543585.1 uncultured Anaerolinea sp.
TGGAGTATTGCTCGGCGTTTGAGTCGGTGTGTTGGTCGGCGTAAATGTCGGCGTGTGCGTCGGACGCGGGGTAGGTGTGCGAGTCGGCGTGATCGTTGGTCTGGGAGTGCGAGTGGGTGTTGGCGTAAATGTATTCGTTGGTGTGAAGGTCAACGTGAAGGTTGGTGTTGGAGTCTTTGTTGGCGTATTAGAAGGAGTGAAGGTCGCAGTCGGTGTGTGCGAAGGTGTAAATGTCGAAGTGGGTGTGTTGCTTGGAGTTTGAGTTGGCGTATTGGTGGCAGTGAACGTCGGTGTTGGTGTCAGCGATGGAGTGAAGGTTGGAGTTGGTGTGCGCGTAGGGCGCGGGGTATAGGTAAATGTAGGCGTGATCGTTGGCCTCGGCGTGTGAGTGGGTGTTGGCGTAAATGTATTCGTCGGTGTGAAGGTCAATGTGAATGTCGGAGTCGGAGTCTTGGTTGGCGTGTTGGATGGAGTGAAGGTCGCAGTCGGTGTGCGTGAAGGCGTGAACGTGGCAGTTGGAGTATTGCTCGACGTTTGAGTAGCCGTGTTGGTTGGAGTAAATGTCGGTGTGCGCGTGGGACGCTGGGTAGGTGTACGAGTAGGCGTGATCGTCGGTCTGGGTGTGCGCGTGGGTGTCGGCGTAAATGTATTGGTCGGTGTGAGGGTCAACGTGAATGTGGGTGTTGGAGTCTTGGTTGGCGTGTTGGATGGAGTGAAGGTCGCAGTGGGTGTGCGCGAAGGCGTGAACGTGGCAGTTGGGGTATTGCTCGGCGTTTGAGTCGGTGTGTTGGTCGGCGTAAATGTCGGCGTGCGTGTTGGACGCAGGGTCGGTGTGCGAGTTGGCGTGATCGTCGGTCGTGGTGTGCGTGTTGGTGTGGGCGTAAATGTATTCGTCGGCGTGAAGGTCAATGTGAATGTCGGTGTTGGAGTCTTGGTTGGCGTATTGGATGGTGTGAATGTTGCAGTCGGTGTGCGCGAGGGAGTGAACGTCGCAGTTGGGGTACTGCTCGGCGTTTGAGTCGGTGTATTGGTCGGCGTGAATGTCGGCGTCCGCGTCGGACGCGGGGTATAGGTAAATGTAGGTGTGATGGTTGGACGTGGCGTGCGAGTAGGTGTTGGCGTAAATGTATTGGTGGGTGTGAACGTCGGAGTCGGAGTCAACGATGGAGTAAAGGTTGCAGTTGACGTGCGCGTGGGACGCGGGGTAGGTGTGCGAGTAGGTGTGATCGTTGGTCGCGGTGTTCTTGTCGAAGTTGGTGTGAATGTGTTGGTCGGTGTGAAGGTCAATGTGAATGTCGGTGTTGGAGTCTTTGTTGGCGTATTGGATGGCGTGAAGGTCGCGGTCGGCGTGTGCGAAGGCGTGAAAGTGGCGGTTGGGGTATTGCTAGGCGTTTGAGTCGGTGTGTTGGTGGGAGTGAAAGTCGGCGTTGGAGTCAACGATGGAGTGAAGGTTGGTGTAGGCGTAATGGTTGGTCTTGGTGTGCGTGTTGAGGTTGGCGTGAATGTATTCGTTGGGGTGAAGGTCAATGTGAATGTAGGTGTTGGAGTCCTGGTTGGCGTGTTGGAAGGCGTGAAGGTCGCGGTGGGTGTGCGCGATGGAGTGAAGGTCGCAGTTGCGGTATTGCTTGGCGTTTGAGTCGGTGTGTTGGTCGGTGTGAACGTCGGAGTCGGAGTCAACGATGGAGTGTAGGTTGAAGTTGGCGTGCGCGTGGGACGCGGAGTTGGTGTGCGAGTAGGTGTGATGGTAGGTCGAGGCGTACGAGTAGGAGTTGGTGTGAAAGTATTGGTCGGTGTAAAAGTTAATGTGAATGTTGGTGTCGGAGTTTTTGTTGGTGTATTAGATGGTGTGAAGGTCGCGGTGGGTGTATGCGAAGGCGTGAACGTCGGGGTTGGAGTATTGCTCGGCGTTTGAGTCGGTGTGTTGGTCGGCGTAAATGTCGGCGTGCGTGTTGGACGCAGGGTCGGTGTGCGAGTTGGCGTGATCGTTGGTCTTGGTGTGCGTGTTGAAGTTGGCGTAAATGTATTGGTCGGCGTGAAAGTCAATGTGAATGTCGGTGTTGGAGTCTTTGTTGGCGTATTAGAAGGAGTGAAGGTTGCGGTGGGTGTGCGCGAGGGCGTGAACGTCGCGGTGGGAGTGTTGCTCGGCGTTTGAGTCGGTGTGTTGGTGGGGGTAAATGTCGGTGTGCGCGTGGGACGCGGGGTATAGGTAAATGTAGGCGTGATCGTTGGGCGAGGCGTGCGGGTAGGTGTTGGTGTAAATGTATTTGTTGGTGTGAAGGTCAACGTGAAGGTTGGAGTCGGGGTCTTGGTTGGCGTGTTGGATGGCGTGAAGGTCGCAGTCGGTGTGCGCGAAGGAGTGAATGTCGCGGTGGGAGTAGTACTCGGCGTTTGAGTCAGTGTGTTGGTTGGGGTGAACGTCAGCGTGGGAGTCAATGATGGAGTGAGGGTTGGAGTCGGCGTGCGCGTTGGACGCGGTGTAAATGTTGGTGTAGGCGTGATAGTAGGTCGTGGTGTGCGTGTTGGTGTTGGCGTAAATGTATTCGTCGGTGTGAAGGTTAATGTGAAAGTCGCAGTCGATGTGCGCGTGGGGCGCGGTGTAAATGTTGGTGTTCGCGTTATCGTTGGTCTAGGCGTGCGAGTAGGAGTTGGTGTGAAAGTGTTGGTCGGTGTAAAAGTTAATGTGAATGTTGGCGTCGGCGTCTTGGTCGGCGTGTTGGATGGTGTGAATGTTGCAGTCGGTGTGCGCGAAGGCGTGAAGGTCGCGGTGTCTGAGGGAGTCAAGGTTGGGGTGAGACTCGGAGTCAATGTAGCGGTGGCAGTTTTGGTCGGAGTCCGACTCGGGGTGATCGTCGGGGTGGGAGTCCTGGTTGGGGTGAAAGTCGGTGTGAAGGAAGGCGTAGCCGTAGCAGTCGGGGTCCTCGTTGGGCTGGGTGTAGACGTCAAGGTGTTTGTCGGTGTAAGCGACGGTGTCGCGCTGGGCGTGAACGTGGGGTCGAGGCAGACGGGAATCGAGTCACTGCGGCTTAAGGGTTCGCGGGTGTTGCCATGCTCATCATAAATCTTGACAAATTGAATATCAGGGAATTGTTTGAGGTTCGCCATGAGCGGATGCGCGATGGTGTAGAGCGTGCCATTTGATTGGCAGTTCCCAGCAAGATAAACGTGCGCGACGCCATCGGCATATGCAAGTTTGCTGTAGCCTGTGAAGCCGTTTAGCACCAATGCCAGACCTTGATTGCGTTCGACATCGCCGGGTCCCTTGAAGTATTCATCGAGGACCGCGCCGACGATATTGCTTGAAGACGGGATGAAGCGCGTTGCCGGGATTTCATAAGGCAGTTCGCCGCTGATGAGGCGGTCATTATCCGTGAAGTAGACGTTGACTTTTATATACAGCGGCGTGCGCGTCGGCGAGGGTGTGCGGGTGATGGTGGGTGTAGGACTGGGTGTGAAGGTCGGGGTGATCGTTGGCGTTTGAGTTGGCGTACGCGTTCGCGAAGGCGTCGCTGTAATAGTGGGCGTGAATGTGCGTGTGGGGACGGATGTTGGCGTTTGCGAAGCAGTCGGCGTGAATGTTCTCGAAGGCGCAGCCGTCGCAGCAGGCGTACGCGAGGGTGTGCGCGATGGAGTAAACGTTCGCGAAGGCGCAGTCGTAGCAGTCGCTGTTTTGGTTGGAGTGAGTGAGGGAGTTAAGGTGGACGTAGTGGTGTTTGTGGGAGTGGGCGATGGCGTGCGGGATGGAGTCAAGGACGGCGTGAGAGTCGCGGTCGCTGTTTTTGTGGGAGTCAGTGAAGGCGCGCGCGTTGGCGTTAGCGTAGCAGATGGGGTTCGCGTTAGAGTAGATGTGTTTGTTGGAGTGAGCGATGGTGTCAGAGTCGCGGTCGGTGTTCGCGAAGGGGTGACAGTCGGAGTATGGCTGGGAGTCCGTGTCGGCGTGAAAGTTTTAGTTGGGGTATTCGCAGGCGTCCGCGTCGGTGTGAATGTTCGCGAGGGTATACGCGTGGGCGTATTCGATGGAGTCAACGTAATTGTCGCTGTTCGCGAAGGCGTCATCGTAGCAGATGGCGTGAGGGATGGAGTCTGCGTTGGCGTTCGCGAGGGTGCGGGTGTCTTTGTCGCGGTGGAAGATGGCGTGGACGTATAAGTGCTGGTAGATGTGAACTGGGGCGTGCGTGACGGAGTGAAGGTTGGAGTTGCAGTGGGCGTGTTGCTTGGCGTCCGCGTCGCTGTGACGGTGGGAGTCAATGTGAATGTTTGCGAAGGCGTAATCGTAGCAGTCGGACGCGGAGTGCGTGTCGGTTCTGGAGTTTGCGTTGGGCGCGGCGTGCGTGTGGGTGTGAAGGATGGCGTTCGGCTTGGTGTGAATGTGAACGTGGGGGTAAACGTTCGCGAAGGCGCAGCAGTAGCAGTCGCCGTTGAAGTTGCTGTGTTCGTGGGCTGACGCGTGGATGTCGGGCGCGGTGTATTGGTGGGGCGGCTTGTTGAAGTTGGGATGGGTGTGCGAGTGGGAGTAAGTGTACGCGTGACAGTCGGCGTTAATGTAAATGTGGAAGTTAGACTCGCAGTTGGAGTCAAGGTATTTGTCGACGTGGGTGTAAATGTAAGTGTTGGACGCGGCGTGCGCGTTGGAGACGGGGTTAGAGTCGGGCGCAGCGTCCGAGTAGAGGTAGGCGTTGAGGTTGGAATAGGTGTGCGGGAGGGAGTCCGCGTTGCGGTCGCGGTAATCGTCGGCGTGAGCGTGGGCGCGGATGTAATTGTCGGGGTGGGAGTCAAAGTTGTTGTAACAGTAGCAGTTTGAGTTGGAGTAAGACTCGGAGTCTGAGTTGGTGATGCAGTAAACGTTGGAGTTGGAGTTAGAGTCCCTTCAGGAGTCGCGGTTCCAGTCGGTGTATTTGTGTTTGTAGGAGATGGAATGGGCGTCCGTGTTGGATTCGGGGTCCATGTGGGCGTGATTGTTGGAGTCGGCGGCGGAGGAAAGAGTTGATTCGCGATTGGGCTTCCAAACAAAGCAGATGCAATGGTGAGTGAGAACAACACAAATGCGAGCGCCAGCCATTGCCAGCCCGCCAGCATGCGCGTGCGGCGCGTGCGATAAAACACAACTTTGCGTGCAGATTGAATTGAGCGAACACCCGCTCGTGCGGCAAGTAATGCCCCCAGGGCGAAGAGAACAACAAGGAGAATAATGCCCGCATCTATGGTCATAAACTCCGAGATTATAATGCCTGTTGGATTAATCTTTTATCCAGACTTCCGAAGTCTTTTTTCAAAGAAGTGTTTTTGTGGTTAAATAGAGACACTATGAAAGAACTTGTCTTCCTCAAACTCGGCGGATCGCTGATCACCGATAAGACCCAACCCTATACGCCCCTTCTGGATGTAATGGATGATCTCGCATTGCAGATCGCAACAACGCTTCAGACCCAGCCGAACCTGCGTCTCATTATCGGACATGGCGCAGGATCCTTTGGACATGTCGCCGCCAGCGAGTATCACACACGTGACGGCTTGCCGCTTCCTCCGCAATCCTCTCCGCTCGTACACAGAGAACGCGACGAGACAGAAGACAACTACTGGAAGGGTTTTGCCGAGGTATGGTATCAGGCTTCGTCTTTGAATCGATTTGTGATGAAGGCTCTGCACAACGCGGAGGTGCGCGCAATTTCACTTCCGCCCTCTTCCAATGTCATCGCAAGCGATGGAAAAGTATCAGTCTGGGAGACGACCCCGATTCGCATGGCGCTGGCTTCGGGAATTGTCCCCGTTATTTTTGGCGATACAGTCTTCGACGAAGTACGCGGCGGCACAATCCTTTCGACCGAAGACCTGTTCATGTATCTCGCGCGCGCCCTCGGCCCTGAGCGCATCCTGTTGGCAGGACTCGAAGCCTCTGTGTGGACAGATTTCCCCGCGCGCACGCAAAAGATAGAAAAGATCACGCCACAATCATTCAATGAGATTAGCGCAGGCGTTGGCAAAGCCGAAGGCGCGGATGTAACAGGCGGTATGGAATCAAAGGTGGGGCAAATGGTTGAATTGGTGAAGGATAACCCCGAACTCACAGTTCAAATTTTTTCAGGAGCGGAGCCTGGCAATATCGTCCGCGCATTGACGGGAGAAATGCTTGGGACGGTGATTACAGCCTAAAATTGTCATTGGCATTATAGAAGCGGAGTCCCCGCCTTGCATCAAGGGCAGAATAAGAAAGAGGCAAGAATCTTCGCGCTTGTATTTGATCATAAAAACAAAGGAGCAATGATGGCAACAAAACCCGCAAAGAAAGCCAAATCTAGCAAGAAGACGGTAAAGAAAGTCATCACGAAGAAGATTGCAAAGAAATCCACCGTTGGATTCGTACCCACCAAATTAAAACTGCGCCGACCCGTTCCATCTGATATTGAGATCGCGCAGGAAGCGAAGATCAAGCCCATCCTACGGGTGGCGCAGGAACTCGGCATACGCGAAAATGAACTCGAACTCTATGGACCCTACAAAGCCAAAGTAAAACTCGAAATTCTTGAACGGCTCAAAAACAAACCAAACGGCAAATATATTGACGTCACTGCCATCACCCCCACCCCGCTCGGCGAAGGCAAGACCACAACAACCGTTGGTCTTTCACAAGCGCTCGGCGCGCATCTTGGAAAGAAAGTCATCACCGCCATTCGTCAGCCATCGCAAGGTCCAACCTTCGGCATCAAAGGCGGCGCGGCGGGCGGCGGTTATTCGCAAATCATTCCCATGGAGGATTTCAACCTGCACTTGACAGGCGACATTCACGCCATCACAGCCGCGCACAATCTCACCGCTGCGGGGCTCGATGCGCGCATGATGCACGAAACCCAGCAGGATGATGAAAAACTATTCAACGCGTTATGTCCGCCCGATAAAAAGGGGAACCGCAGATTCTCCCCGACCATGCTCCGCCGTTTGAAGAAACTTGGAATCGACAAGACGAATCCTAACGATTTGACCCCCGAAGAACGCGCCCGCTTCGCGCGGCTGGATATTGATCCCGCTTCCATTACGTGGCGGCGCGTGATTGACATCAATGACCGCTTCCTGCGCGAAATCCAGGTCGGTCTCGGAAAAGATGAAGCGGGATTTGAACACCGCTCCGGCTACGACATTACGGTTGCTTCCGAGATCATGGCGATCCTCGCATTGACAACGGGACTCGAAGACATGCGCGAACGATTCGGCGCGATGGTCGTTGCCACGAACAAACGCGGCGAAGCGGTCACTGCTGAAGATTTGGGTGTGGCGGGCGCGATCACTGTTTTGATGAAAGATGCCATCAAGCCCAACCTGATGCAAACTCTTGAAGGAAACGCCGCCTTCGTCCACGCGGGTCCGTTTGCCAACATCGCCCACGGACAGTCCTCCATCATCGCGGACAAGATCGCATTGAAACTCGCGGATTACGTTGTGACCGAATCCGGTTTCGGCGCGGACATCGGCATGGAAAAATTCTTCAACATCAAATGTCGTTACAGCGGACTCGTCCCACACGTTGTTGTGATGGTCGCAACGGTGCGCGCCCTCAAGATGCACGGCGGAGGACCAAAAGTCGTTGCGGGCAAACCGCTCGCACAGGAATATACCGAAGAGAATCTTGACCTGCTTCGCAAGGGTCTCGCGAATCTCGAAAGGCACATCCAGAACGCGACGAAGTTCGGCGTGAAAGTCATCGTGGCGATCAACTCCTTCGCAACGGACACAGACTCGGAGGTGGAATTGATCCGCAAATCCGCTTTGGAATTCGGCGCGCTGGACGCCATCAAATGCACGCATTGGGCGGATGGCGGCGCGGGCACGAAGAAACTGGCTGAGGCTGTCGTGAGGGCCGCGGAAATGAAAAGCGATTTCAAATTCCTGTATCCGCTTGAACTGCCGATCAAGGAGAAGATCGAGACCATTTGCAAAGAAATCTATCGCGCGGACGGCGTGGATTATTCCCCCGAAGCCGAAGCCAAGATCGAACTCTACACCAAACTCGGATTCGATAAACTGCCGATGTGCATGGCGAAAACCCATCTATCTTTCACTACGGATGCATCCATCAAAGGCGCGCCGACGGGATTCCGCGTGATGATCCGCGATATTCGCGCCAGCGCGGGCGCGGGATTCCTATATCCCTTGCTTGGTGAGATGCGAACAATGCCTGGCTTGCCAACGCGCCCATCTTATTATGATATTGACCTTGACCTCAAGACTGGGAAAGTGGTTGGATTGTTCTAAATAACAATTGACCCTAAAGGTTTCTAAAACCTTTAGGGTCAATATTTTCTCAGCGGGATTGGACGTAATAGATTTTTCCGCCATCCCCTTCATAGATCAATTCAACAGACGCAAATTCGGAAATTTTCTTTGGGGATAGATAGTGCTTGTATTCGTTCGGCTCGAACCAGATAATATAACCGGGCTTGTCGTGGGGCCAGCCGGCGTAAGTCTCAGCCGGGTTTTGAACTTCAGCCAACGGCAGGGTGGAAACAGGTTTACGAGTGTAGAACCAGACTGCATCCACGTAGTTGCTATAAACGGTCGCGTTGGGCTGGCTTGCTCCCAGCCTCTGCATTTCAGCGACAATATCCATTTCATGATATGCGCGGTTGTTATACATATTAAAGCCGCTCGGTTCGCCCCACTTGATCGCAAGCGTCAAATATTCCATCATGCTATAAACAGGATACGCTGACCAGAGTGCAAAGATGACAACCAGGCCGTAACCAATCTGACGCGGGGAAAATTGTAAAAAAGGCAGAAGCAGCGCGTCAAACGTAACAAACATAAAGATCATCGTTGGGACGATTAGGATCACGTAATAACGGTCTGAATATAGATCGCGGTGCTCATTTGTGATAATCGTCAATGCCACTGCTGCAAAATAGACTAGGGCATGTGCCATGGCCGGATATGTGGATGGAACTGTCAACGCACCAATCCAGGCGCGCCGGCCTGCCCTGTTTTTTCTGTTGATCAGATAAATAACCAGAGCCAGCGTGCCCAAAAGAATTAACGGTCTCATCAAGATCGGCATAATAATTGTAAGATATGGAACAAACCAATGCAGCATCTTCGTCAGAGCCAACTCCGTGTTCTGCAACACGTCAACCGTCCGTTCGCCGGAACTTCCCCACAATGTGCCATACGTCACTATGTTATGCACGATCAACCACCATGCGATCGGCAGAATGGAGGACAATCCCAATACAAAACCATCGCGCAACAAAGTACGGATGGATTTCCGATTCTCAATCAGGATCACTATTTCCGCTGTAACAGCCACCGCCGGACCCACATAGCGTTGGAGCGGGGCAAGCACACTGAATAAGATCATCCACGCAAATGAGCCGTAGGATCCTTTCGTGATGTAACCATCAACCGCAACCAGAAAACCCAGCGTCAATGTAAGATACAACGGATCAGAACTGATGCCTGCGTGGATGCGAAGCGACGAGATGGATAATAAAACAAAAAGGCTGGCAAGATATGCATACAGAGGTTTTGCCGAAAATGCGCGGGCAAAGATTACCCCGCTCAAAAAAAGGTTCAGCCCAAAGAGTAAAATATTCAAATACCAGCCCGCGACGAAAACATCCAAACCCGTGATCAGGCTCAAGCCCGCCAGAATGATCGAGTAAAGCGGGGGCCACGAAAGAAGCGGCAAGCCGCGATGATCTACCAGCCCGTTCCCATCACGCAGGTTCTGCGCGACAGAAAGATACTTGGCTGAATCAGACGCAATGCCCGCGCCATATTTGGACGTCGCGACTCCGCAGAGAATCATTGCGATCAACGCAAGGATCGAGAGAAATATCCAGAATGTATTCTTTTGAAGAAAGCCCGATGAGGATTGCATAAAATTTATCCAGCCCAATTATAATGGATGCAATGGATACCCTAAATTCACTCACCATTTCGACTGCGCTGGAATTGCTGCGGGGAAAGAAAATTTCGCCTCAGGACTTAGCCTCAGCCTGCCTCCGTCAAATCGAGCGGCTCAACCCGACGCTCAACGCATTCATCACAGTATGCGAGCAGTCACCAGTGAACGGTGATCAGCTGGCAGGCGAGATCGCTTCGGGCTTGGGTTTCGATACGAGCGAGAAGAGCGCTCGCCCTACTCAACCACCAGCCCTTGCAATGACGTTGGAAGGGATCCCAATCGCGGTAAAAGACCTCTTCGATACGGCGGGGATTCGCACAACGGCTGGCGCAAAGTTCTTTGCGGATCATGTTCCCAGTGAAGATGCATTCGTCGTCGAAAAACTAAGGCAGGCTGGCGCGTTCATCATTGGGAAAACAAACACACACGAAATCGCGCTGGGCGTGACGGGGAACAATCCGCATTACGGAACCGCGCGCAACCCGTGGGACACAACCCGCATCCCCGGCGGCTCATCAAGCGGATCAGCGATTGCAGTGGCAACAGGCATGGCATTGGGCGCGCTTGGGACGGACACGGGCGGCTCGATACGAATTCCCGCGTCTTTGTGCGGTGTTGTTGGATTCAAACCCACATACGGACGCGTCAGTCTGCGCGGCGTGTTTCCTCTTTCATGGAATCTGGATCACGCAGGTCCTCTTACAGGAACTGTGGAAGATGCCGCGTTGATGTTGCAAATCATTTCTGTTTATGACCCGATTGACCCTGCATCCATCAAAATGCTCATGGGCGATTATCTTGGTCATCTTGTGGATGATATGGAGGGCAGAAAGATTGCCTTCGGCATTGGCGATTACATTGAAAGCGCGGACTCGGAAGTTTTGAGCGCGGTGCGTGAAGCCGCGCAGGTGTTTGCTGAAGGGCTTGGCTGCCGCGTCCAGGATGTGGATGTGAGTTGGATGCGCGATGCGGCCATCGCAAACAAAACCATGACCCAAGCCGACGGCGCGGCAGTTCATCGCGAACGTTTGAAGGAACATCCTGATTGGTTCGGTGAAGATATCCGCCGAAGGTTGGAGGATGGCGCGAAGACCTCCTCGACAGAATACATCCTCGCAAGGCGCGCCCAGGCTGAGGTCCGAAAAAGCTGCGAGCATTTCTTCGAGTTCCATGATGTATTGATCCTCCCCACTACTCCCATCGCCGCACCTACCATTGAAGGTCATGATGCAGTCGAGCAAGCCGCACGGCTCACACGTTTCACCGCGCCATTCAATCTGGCGGGGTTGCCCGCACTATCAGTCCCATGCGGATTCACAAAAGATGGTTTGCCAATCGGCTTGCAGATCGTTTCGCGGGCCTGGGCAGATGCGAAAGTTTTGAACGCCGGCCATGCCTTTGAGCAGGCAACCGAGTGGCATAAGCAAAAACCTGGCTTAGCTTATCGTTAATCCCAAAAGCAAACAGCCCCGGGATTTTACTCGAGGCTGTTTTTTATTTACAGAAGATATGGTCTTCCACGTTTTATTCAATTGTCAATCTACGCCCATCATAAACGATTTTCGTTAGATAGGGCAGAGTGGGTAGTAGTATGCATCTCCCGAGTGATGGAAGGAGCATTGAGGATTAGGACTCTCCGGTAAAAACTCATAATCAAATGTATCGTTCCATCCCGGGTTATACCAGGTGATTACATCGCCGTATGTGGCCGGAGTATCCTGGCAATATGTGCCGAAATTGACCCACTCCACGTAAGGTCCCGGAAAATTCCAGTCATATACGCTGTAGCAATACTCAGTCGAGGCTGGCGGAGCCTCGGGGACGTATGCCCAGAAAGTGGAGCCACCCCAGGTAACCGAAACATTTGCGCCTGCAACTTTTTGAGAGGCGTTGCACTTGACCGTGTCCTCATCCACCTGGGTGCAGTGGAGATCATAATCTGCCCCACCTTCAACATGCAGGGTGCCTTTGAGTTTCCCTTTTGAGAAGTTGCCGCTTACGTTGAATGTAAAGACGGGACCCTTGCCTGGGACATATTCCACGCCTACCAGCGTGATGGTTCCGGATGCCGCGGGCGCAGCGGAAACCACCCCCACGTGAATGACCAACATGGACAACAGTACCAGAATTGTAACAGGATATTTTTTCATGTTTCCTCTGATTGATTTTGGATTCCCAACCTTGTTGGGTTGATAAAATCATGACGATTGCGCCGGTCAAAGGGTACGGATGAAATTTGCAGGCTCATACAATTGCAATTATCACTTTTGCATACGATGGTTGTCAACCTGCGCGAAGATCTTGCCAAAAATCAAGCCGCGCACATGATCTGACTCGAGGAACGAGTGCGGGAAACCCAGGTCAATCGGGCTGGCTTCACTCAATCTCGTCATCTGTTCGTGGGGCAATTCAAAATCGAGACAACCCATATTATCGAGGAGTTGTTTCTTGCTCCGCGCCCCAAGGATTGGAATAACAAGATAAGGTTGTTGTCTTACCCAATTGATCCCCACTTGCGATGGCGTGTGACCAATTTCATCAGCAATTGCCATAAGTTCCGTTGCCAGGGATTTTATGCGGGGGCTGGTATCTTTTGAGCGCTTTGCTTCCTTGGATGGTGAGTTGTATTTGCCAGTCAGTTCACCGCCTTCCAACATACCCCACGGTGTAAAAGCCATATCCAGCGCGCGTGTCATAGGCATGATGTCGCGTTCGGGTGCGCGGCTGGCAAGGCTATATTCACCTTGATATGCCACAAACCGCGACCAGCCGCGCAGGTCCGCAATGGTATTGGCTTGCGCGACCACCCACGCTGGCGTGTCAGAGATGCCAACATATAAGACTTTACCCGCGCGAACAAGATCGTCTAGCGCGCGCAACACTTCCTCCACAGGGGTCGCACCGTCCCACATATGAAGCCAAAGCAAATCAACATAGTCCGCGTTCAACCGTTTCAAACTTCCTTCGATGGAACGGAACATGTTCTTGCGATGATTGCCGCCGAAGTTTGGATCGCTTGGGCGTTCACTCAACGTATATTTGGTGGCGACCACAAAATGGTCGCGGTCTGAGGCGATGAATTCCCCAACGAATTTCTCGCTCGTCCCATTGGTATAGTTATTTGCCGTGTCAATATAGTTACCGCCTGCCTCGACAAACGCATTGAAAATCTTACGGCTCTCATCCTTCGTCGCGCCCCAACCCCAGTCATCGCCAAATGTCATCGTGCCGAGACATAACTCGGAGACGCGCAAGCCGCTGTGACCAAGAAGTTTATATCGCATCTTCGCCTCCCTTTGAGTTGTTCCACAACTTTGGCAGGGACTCAATCTGCGCCCACCCCTTGCCTTTCTGAACTTTTTCCACACCCAGGGATATGAAATATGTGTCCAGCACTGCGGCGCGTTCCTGCGCGAGTGGCGGACTGCAATAATCCTCCTCCTCCCACACTGCCCAATCCTGTCCCTGTGGGTCGAGCCGCGCATGGTCAAGACTATATTGCAACGCGGTTCCAAACGGACGCATCTTGTTGATCTCGCCGCTGTCGAGACGCGTCCGCAGTTCAGTCAGTAAATCCTTATGACATTTTGCTTTCACCAGATAGTATGCCATGGGTTTCTCCTAATTTCGTCTTATATACTCCGTTGGTCGAGTAGATTCGAGCGTTAGCGAGAATCATATCGAGACCAACAATAACAAGTTTGGTTTCACTTACGTGGTGGTCTCGATATGGGCTGAGAAAAACTCTCAGCCCTACTCGACCACCGAATGATCTCACGTATCCTCACTTTTTTCTATCTCCAACTGCAACTCCGTAACAAACGGATTGGATTCCTTTACCAGATACGTGGATGGCAGTTCAAAGCCCAGACCATCCGCGCTGTAATTTAGATATACTTCCCGAATGGGTCCTTTCATACGATACCCATTCGATTCGATCCAACCAAGCAGCGCATTGTAAGCCTGGTAGATCGTTGCATAGCTGCCTGTATGCACCACGCACGCTGCTTTTAGAATACGCGCCATCTCATGCACATGAATTTCATCTGTGCCAGGGATCGGGGAGTTGAGCGGCACAACGACTTCGGCGTCAATATCCTTTTCGCGATACTCAAGGTCATGATAGATAGTCATCGGCGGTTTGTCGGCGCGGGCGTTGTATTGGGCGATATAAGTTTCCAATTCCTCGAACATATACTGGATACGATCATCATCGGGGGCAACTTCACGATACGTTGCAACCAGTTGAGGCTCAATCTCGCGCACCACCACATCATATCCTTTAGAAACCGCATGACCATCCATTTGATTGATACGCGCCTCCAGCCGCGCCATCCTTAATTGCTCGACCTGCATTTGTTGTTCGATCTCGGCGCGCTTGAGTTTGAGCATGCCCAGCAACTGCTCGGCAGGCAGTTCCTCATCGAGCATGTTCCCAATCTGCTCAAGCGAAAATCCCAGGTCGCGCAGCGCAATGATACGGTTCAAGCGCGGCAGTTGATCCGCCGAGTAATAACGGTAATTCGTGAAAGTGTCCGTGCGCGATGGCTTGAGCAATCCGAGTTGGTCATAATGACGCAGCATCCGCACCGACACGCGGCTCAAGCGTGAGAATTCACCAATCTTGAACATTTTTCTGAACTTTCAGCAATATACACCCTGCCATAATGTTAGAGTCAAGGGAGATAAAAAGTCATCGGAAGGTATTTCCCCGCTCCTATTTCTTCAATTGTGGATTCCGCTCAAGGATCGCCTGTGGTTCATCATCGTATTCCACTTGATCGGGTTTGCGCGGGTCATATTTTATGCGGACAACGACACCCTGTTTAAGCAAATGCATTTTCAATAGTCCCACCCTCATCTTTGCTTCATGGGGAGGGTTATTCTGCGGCTGAACGCGCACCGACAAATTCAACATGACTTCCCTGCCAGAGTAATTATTGTATTTCGGCTTCTTCATCTCAGCGTTCATCATCTCGCGCCCATCTTCAAGTACTTCTGCCAGCGCGGATGTGGTTTCTTTTTTAGAGAACAAGTTCATGCTCTTTGCATCCTTTCATCAACTCGCTGTTCTTTGATATAAGGCCATTTCCCAAACGAAAAGCCGCCGAACGGAAGTCTTCACAAATCCCTCTCCATTGAGAAGCGCTTCCATTTCAGCGATTGAATGAAGAAAAGCGCGGAATGGATCTTTTCGGATACCTTGAAAGAAGTTGATGACACTGAATCCAATTCTCATGTACCAGGTCTCGCGCGGATACGTCATTGCCAGCGCGCGTTGACTTCGGCTTGCCGCGGCTTTCAACAAGCCGCGGAAATCGGGATAGCAACACACCACGCGATCCAGAGTCACAACGTCGACTTGAGGCAAGTCAGAGGCAACGTCCGTAAAATCCGCGTGAATGAATTTGACGCGTTCGTTGTTTCCGCGCCGCGCGGTTTCCTCTTTTGCCTTTTTCAAATAAGCCGACGATGCGTCCACATGCGTGGCTTCGCGCGCGACATCGTTCAACAACTCATGATGGATTGTTCCAATCCCGCCGCCGATATCAAGCAAGGCAATGCCTTTCAACCCCAAAGAGCGAATCGCTTCCAAAATCAACTTCGTTTGATTTGCGGGTCCACGCTTACGATAACCTCTGATATCCGCCTTTGCCTGATCTTCCCCGAAAGTATTGTTTTCGATTTCACAACAATTGCATGGCATATCATTTTGCCTTTCTTATTTCTTCCACCGCCTGTGGATTCACAAGCGACGAAGTATCGCCAAGTTCTTGTCCCAAATACGCCGCACGGATCATGCGCCGCATCACCTTCGCATTACGCGTTTTCGGCAGATCACTCACGAACAGAATCTCCTTCGGCGCAAGCGGCTTGCCCATTTCATTGACAACCATATCTTTCAATTCCTGACGAAGTTCATCGCTGGGACTCAGTCCCGGCTTGGTCACCGCGAAAAGGATCAGTTCACTTCCCTTGACCTCGTGCGGCACACCGATGGCCGCCGCTTCGACAATTGACTCATGCCTCACCAGAATCGACTCAACCTCAGCAGGTCCCAATCTCTTGCCCGCGATCTTGATCGTATCGTCTGAGCGACCAAGGATATACCATAAGCCATCAGAGTCAATCGCGGCGAAATCGCCATGCACCCAAATATTTTCCCAACGCGACCAATAGGTATCCAAATAACGTTGCTTGTCTTTCCAGAACCCGCGCGTCATTCCGATCCATGGCGCTTTGATGACGAGTTCGCCAACCGCATTACGAATCGGATTCCCGTTTTCATCCAATACATCCGCCGCGATGCCAGGACATGCAGCAGAGAACGCGCACGGCTTCAACGGCAGTAACGGGTTGCCCATCACAATCCCGCCGCTGATCTCCGTCCCACCTGAATAATTGATAATCGGTCGTTTGCCCTCACCCACTTTCTCAAACAACCACATCCACGGATCGGGATTCCACGGCTCGCCTGTAGATGCGAAGAATCGCAGTGAAGAAAGATCGTGCTTCTTGAAATGTTCATCCCCATGTGGAATCAATGAACGGATCAACGTCGGTGAAACGCCGAGTTGAGTGATCTTGTGTTTCTCCACCAACTCCCACAAACGATTCGGCGCGGGGAAATCTGGCGCGCCATCATAGAGAAACATCGTTGAGCCAAGCAGTAACGATCCGAACACCAACCAGGGACCCATCATCCAGCCCATGTCGGTCATCCAATAAATTACATCACCTAAGTGGACATCCGTGCCAAACGCCATATCCTGCGCGGCTTTGACGGGGAATCCGCAATGTGTGTGCAGCGCGCCTTTCGGTTTGCCCGTTGTGCCTGACGTGTAAATGATCATCAATGGGTCTTCAGCGGAGGTGATCTCTGTTTCGGCTTCATCACTCTGCGAATCAACGATCTCATCCCACCAATGATCGCGTCCCTCTTTCATCTTTACATCCTGCCCCGTTCGCTTCAACACAATCATGTGCTTCAAAGTTGGAACTTGAGCAGCCGCCTCATCCGCAATGGATTTCATCTCCACTGCCTTGCCGCGTCGAAACGCGCCATCCGCCGCGAACAAGGCTTTTGCGTCCGCATCCAATAACCGCGAGACGATCGCGCCCGCGCCATAACCCGAGAACAATGGCAAGATAATTCCACCGATCTTTGCAATTGCAAGCAAAGAAATGACGATCTCAGGAGTCATCGGCATGAACAATCCAATTGCATCGCCTTTCCCAAGCCCAAGCGAACGCAATGCATTAGCGCAATGGTTTACTTCTTGATAGAGTTCTTTGTAAGTAAGAGTTTTTATCGTTCCCTCTTCCCCTTCCCAGATCAGCGCTGAGACTTTGGAAGCCTGAAGATATTTATCAACACAATTATGGACAATATTCATTTTCCCACCCACACACCATTTCGGGAATTGAATCCCCTCTGATAATTCCAGCACCTTTGAATACGGCTCGTAAAATTGAATGTCCAGGTATTTCAAAACTGCATCTGTAAACCAAGCAACATCCGATGTTGAACGTTTCATCAAC
This sequence comes from uncultured Anaerolinea sp., assembly GCA_964543585.1. GTDB lineage: Bacteria > Chloroflexota > Anaerolineae > Anaerolineales > Villigracilaceae > Defluviilinea. Next base: position 17,432 of record CAZIYY010000065.1, read on the forward strand.
TCATCAAAACCCTTTATTCCATGCTCGCGCATGAACGCAGTCAAATGCGCGCGCTCGATATATTCAGAAGTTGGACTCCAGACAATATCGCCCCCGAAAGTAAACTGTTCGGTCATAAATCTCCTTTGTAGGATAAATTGGCAATTTGTCCTACTTGTTTTGCAAACACGCCAGCAACGCCTTTATAACACCTTCTGGCTCACTTTGCGTGATCGCCAGTACGGGCACAGTCGCGACAGAATAAACATCTCGAACATCGCTAGCCTTCCAGTGCCTTGGCAGGATTCCGACGGCGTTCGATTCAGCGTTCAACATATCAGACATCTGTTGAGAATTCACAGCCAGCCGCGCAGACGAAGTGACGCTTCTTCCCTCCATCACGAACTGGTCAAACACCTGTTGCACATCCTCGTCTGACGCGTAAACCCACACTTGCACGGATGCGTCTTCAAATCCCGCGAACAACGCGCGCGCTGCTTCGAGAGTCAAGTTTTGGACTGGGCTTTGACGATGTGTGACAATCAGTATTTCTTCTTCGTCAATTTGATAAGCGGGTGAAAGAAGGAACTCTGGCTCGCCCACGCGCAAGATAATATCGGCGGCGGACGAATCATCCACGCGCGAAAGGACGGCAAACGATTCGGCGCACGCGTACAACGGATCCAGCCAGGGCTGCGCGGCAGAGGTCGAATAAACGGTAACAACTTGAGGCGACGCGGGAGGCGCGCTTGTCGTCCCGCAGGCGGAAGTCAGTATCAAGGTCAGAACTATCAGGAAATTGCTCTTCATGATCCGCGTCAATTATACGTTGCAATATTGAAAAGTCACGGAATTGTTGTGAATCGAGTTTCGTATTCCAGTAGAATGTGTCAATGGTTTTAACTGTGATGGAGCCAATAATAGACATATATCAAGATGACGTTCAATTTCGCATCCAGCAGGCGCTCAACGACGGTTTCACCGGCTTGATGCGGGTCGAGTTCATGGACGGTAAAAACATGAGCGTATTCGCCGTTAATGGGAGTGTGGCTCAGGTCTATATTCGCAACCACCGCCTGCCTACGCTGGATTGGGAACGAGAGTTGCAGGCGCGTGGCGAAGGCAAATTGACTCGGCGACCCATATCCGCAAACGGGATTCGATTCGAAAAAATATTGCTTGAGCACATTAATCCCGTTCAGCCGCAGCCCGCGTTCACAATCCAATTGCCAGCCATGTTCGACCTCGCAAAACGAAACCAATCCGCCACGCTGTTCCACATTTGCTGGAAAAACGCGGAGGGGTTTGTAATGATTGCCGGCGGCAATCTCCCCGTTGTGAAGGCAATCCTGCAGGCGAATAATTCAGCCGCGGATGGGCTGGCGGCGCTTGATCAGATCATGGCGTGGAATGAAGCAGACTGTATGGTCTCGACGTATCGAGGCGATATTAAGTGTCAGGCATGGCTGGAGGCGCATCTTAATATTCTGTTTGAATGGTCATGCAGTTACATCCTGCAACAATACGCAAAACTCACCGGGCTTGTAATGGTGAACCTGATCGTGCGAAGCCTGAAAGTGAATGCGGTTCAAAACAAATGTGAGATTAATGCGAACGGCGCGAACCTGACGGACTCAACCGTCTTCAGCAGCGCGGCTGAGATGAGCAGGGCGTATCGTCAAATGAAGTCCATGATCGAGGGGCATGTCGAGCCGGTGATCGGCTCCGCATTATTGAAAAATATATTGGACCAGGTTAAGTTATCCATGCGAGGAGTTTATGTCAGTATCGCAGAAGCCACTGAATATTTCAGATAAGTCGCCTGCAATCCCTGTGCCTGCGATAAAACACCGTTATTTTTTCGCCGGTGGCGTGATTGCCTTCACAATGATATCCATCTACGTGTGGGTTTATGTTTTTTATCCGTTCGCGGATCTGACAAACCTGCTTATCCTGGATGGTCTGACTGCCCTATCTTCTTTGATGTGCGCGGTTCTGCTCACTCTCACCGCCAGTTTCTTTCAACGAGATGAATTGCCGCGTGTCATCTGGGTTTATTACGCCGCATGCATCTGGCTGTGGGTGCTTGCTGAAATGGTGTGGGGGTACTACAACATCACAGCGGGAGAAGTGCCAAGTTTTACCATCGCAGATGTGTTTTGGTTTTTCGGCTATGTTCTGTTCACGGTATCCATCGTGAGACAATATAGGCTGATTTATTTCGACAAATCAAAATGGGTCAGGGCAACCGCGGTGATTGCATGGATCGCGGTGCTGCTTGTCACCAGGTTGATCACCGTTCTTATAGAAAGCGAAATGCCCGCGCAGGATTTTATCCTTTACTTTTATCCCGTTGCAGATTTTGCCATCGGCATCGCGGCGCTCTATCTGGTCTATAAATTTCGCGGCGCAACACTTGCCCTGCCCTGGCTCACTTTTCTCGTGTACGTTGCTTCAGATAGTTTTTACGTCTGGTCGACAACCAGCGGATTCTACGACTGGCAGCTGCGCGGTTTTTCGATCAGCCTCCTTATGGATACCAGTTACCTGGTCACATATCTCATTATGGCGTGGGGGGCGATGCAACAATACTTGCTGTTGAAATACGGACCCAATTTTTCGGACGCTTCACACTAAGCCGATCATTGATTCCGTTAAATCGAACTGGTCAACCCCGAATCAGGTTGACCCGTTTTTGTTATGTGCCAACTCAGTTACCATTCGCGGATCAGTGCTGCGATCAGTTTTGCTTTTTGTTGAAGGCTTTCGGCAAAGATATATTCACGCTCCGAGTGATAACCCTCACCCACCGCGCCCATGCCATCCAGCACCTGGATGCCGAGTGACGCGACAAAATTTCCATCCGACGCGCCGCCTGTGCCGCCCGCGCTGAGAGTCATGCCGATGCGCGCCGCAATGGACTTCGCTTTCTCGAATGTGGCTTTCATCGCATCGTCGAACGGCATCGGCGGGCGGTTCAACCCACCTGCGATCTCAATGGATGTGCCATCAAGCACGGGCTTGAGTTTGCCCATTTCAGATTCGAGTCGTTCCCATTCGCCGGACTGCATCACGCGCACATCCACTTGGATGACAGCCTCTTCGGGAATGACATTCGAGACTGTACCGCCATGAATGACGCCGACGTTGAGCGTGGTTTGCCTTGAATAGTCTGTTAACTTTTGAATCGCAAGGACTTGATGCGCCATCTCTTCGATGGCATTGCGTCCCATTTGATGATCGCCGCCCGCGTGCGCGGCGCGTCCCTTGACTTTTACCCAGAACTCGCCCACGCCTTTGCGCCATGTCTTGAGCGAGCCATCCAGCAACGCGCCTTCCATCACCAACACCAACATAGATTCTTTCGCCAGTCGTTCGATGTGTTCGCGTGAGGTATGACTGCCAATCTCTTCGTCGGAAGTGCAGAGCAACGTAACTGGGTGATGTAGTTCCTCCTTCCGCACTTCTTCAATAGCCGCAAGAGAAATAACAATGCCCGCCTTCATATCCAACGTGCCGGGACCAAAAATTTTTTCACCCTCTTCGCGATAAGGAGTATTGTTGATAGTGCCAATCGGGAAAACCGTATCCATATGACAAAGGATAAGAATGGGTGGGTAAAGCCTAGGGGATGTAGGATGAAAGCGCGCCAGAACATGGTTTCCGGTTTCGGCGTTTTGAATGATCTCAACTTTTCCACCAAGTTTATGGACTTCTTCGGTGACGATGACACCGGCACGGTCAACGGCGGCTTTGTCGTGCGAAGGGGATTCGGTTTCGACGAGGGTTTTGAGGAGTTGTTTGAGTTCCATGGTTGAATAGTCCGGTGGTCGAGTAGCCTGAGGCGACAGCCGAAGACATATCGAGACCACCAATAAGCAAAGTAATGTTGGTTAGTGGTGGTTTCGACTGCTTGCGCTCAACCACCGGTGTATTCATTTTATTTCAGAAAAAACACAATTGTTCCAACCACCGCGCAATAGATGGCAAAGGCATACAGCGAGCGTCTGCTCAAATAATCAATCAGCCACTTGATGGCGAACCAGCCCACAATCGCGGCAGTGACAAATCCAACCGCGAGCAATGGCAGGAATTCGCCAAGATTCGGCATCTTGATCACATCCAGCATTTCGTATCCGCCCGCGGCGAGCAGGACAGGCACGGACATGAGGAACGCAAACCGCGCCGCGGAGGGACGGTCAAAGCCGCGGAACATGCCACCGCTGATGGTCGTTCCACTGCGGGAGGCTCCGGGGAAGACTGCAATGACTTGCATAACACCAACAATCAGAGCATCAAACCAGGTCATCGAGTCGAGCGTCCGATTCTTTTTGGTGAGCCATTCGGCGAGCGTGAGTAACACTGCCGCAGAGAATAGACGAATGGATGCTTCAAGCATAGGTCTTTTGAAAAGCGCTTCCACCGCGTCCTTGAGCAAGTAGCCAGCAAGAAGAGCGGGGATGGTCGCTACAATAATATAAATCCCTAAATTTCTTTCAGAGGTCGAACGTCGAAAGTCCAACGTCGCTTTTGCGATGGAAATCAAATCTTTCCAGTAGAAAGCAAAAAGCGAAACGATTGTCCCGAGTTGAACGATGACGAGGAACGAGAACATCGCGTCATCGGCGGGGAGTCCGAGCAGTTTTTGCACAATAAGCAAATGCGCGGTGGATGAGACAGGGATGGATTCGGTCAATCCCTGTATGATGCCGAGGAGGAAGGAGTGGAGGAGGGTCATGAGTGTCCTTGGTTATGGAGGATGGTTAATGGATCATGGCTAATTTGTGGAGTCTTCGTCTGAATTATCGAGGATGTAAGGCTCGGACTCTTTTCGAACAGTATAACCTGCTGGAAATTCTTTTTCACCTTGCTTTGAGCGTTTGAGGTAGGCAATATAGTTATTGAGTTGCTTTCCAATTGACTCGGCGTGAGTGGTCATCCGTTTGTATATTTCTTCTGGCAAATAACCCAAGTCGTGGGCTAGAGCCATATGGCTTTGAACTTCAGTCAATGAGCCACGAGCAATATAACAAAAACGGACATTATCCAAAAAATGAAATCGTCCATGACCTTCGGCAATATTGGCAGGAATACTTTGCGCGGCTCGTTTCAGTTGTTGGGTTAAGTTCCACTTTTCGTCAGAAGGCAAATGAGGCGTAACTTCTTTGTATACGGCGATTGCAAAGTCCTTTGCTCGTACCCACACTTCCAACTTATCAAGATTCATAACGGTCATTTCCGCTCTCCATTAACCATTATCCATGTTCCATTACTCATCAACCAAGCGCTTTGCATTATTCGCCCATTGACCTAACAACTCAGGCACACGCGACTCGAATGAGCCATCTGCAATGTAAATCCTGATTTGCTCCATCAATCTTATCAGCGCGCGCAGGTTATGAATAGAGAGCAATGTTCCTGCCAGCAATTCCTTCGCCACAATGAGATGACGTACATAAGCCCGCGTAAAAGTTTTACAAGTATAACAATCACATGTCTCGTCAATCGGACGCTCATCGCGGGCGAATGTAGCGTTCATCAAATTCAAACGTCCTTCGGGGGCAAAGGCCGAGTGATGACGCGCGAGACGAGTTGGGAGGACACAATCAAAAATATCGATGCCACGCGCAACTGCGTCAATCAAATCTTCGGGAGTGCCGACGCCCATCAGATAGCGCGGTTTGTTTTCGGGCAATAGCGGTGTGACTATGTCGAGCGTGTCGTGCATATCCTGTTTGGTCTCGCCCACGGAGAGTCCGCCGATGGCAATGCCGGGCGTATCGAGAGTAGCGATAAATTTAGCGGAAGCAGTTCGAAGGTCCGCTTGAACGCCGCCTTGAATGATCCCGAATAGAGCCTGGTCGTGACGCGTCTGCGCTTTGAGGGAACGTTCCGCCCAGCGATGAGTCCGGTCCATGGCGATGGCGCTATAGGCTTTGTCGTTGGGGTCGGAACATTCATCGAACGCCATAATGATGTCCGCGCCGAGGTTCTCCTGAATCGCAATGGACTTTTCGGGCGTGAAGCGATGCGTCGAGCCGTCGATGTGACTCTTGAAGGTCACGCCGTCATCGTCAATTTTGCGAGTGTTCGATAATGAAAAAACTTGAAAGCCGCCCGAGTCGGTGAGCATGGGACGATGCCACTGCATGAACTTGTGTAAGCCGCCCATGTCGCGCACGAGCTCATCGCCGGGACGCAGATAGAGATGATAGGTGTTGCTCAACACGAGCGTGGCATTGATGTCCTTAAGATGTTCGGGTGTAAGAGTCTTGACAGTCGCCTGTGTGCCAACGGGCGCGAAGACCGGCGTGAGGAGGTCGCCGTGAGGTGTGGTGAAGACGCCCGTGCGGGCGCGGTTGTTTTTGGCTGTGATGGCGAAGGAGAACATCGGTGAGATTATAAGGGAAAATTAACGGGAAATAGGGCTAAAATATGAGGTAGCAGGAAATATTTGGAATTAAGGAGAAATATATGCAAATAAGGCATGTTCTCATCAAGAATTTTCGCGGGATTCAAAAACTGGATTGGTCGATTCCATCACCTATTGTATGTCTTATAGGTTCTGGAGACTCAACGGTAACCCTCCCGTAAAATGATACCAGTGAAAAGTAGAAAACTCATGGCAAAA
>CAZIYY010000066.1:0-23958 GCA_964543585.1 uncultured Anaerolinea sp.
AATCTAACTTTAGATGATGTAAAGACTTTTCCACTTGGAAAGCCACAAAAAGAAACTCTCAAGACTGTGGGAGAGTTGTTTGACAGATTAATGGAAGATTTCAATCGCAACTCTTTTATTAACCATCGTGGTCCAACGGAGTTTCAGGAATTTGATTGGGATTTGTCCAAGCCAATCATAGACGAGATAGACCGCGCGCTGGCGCGTCACTACGGGCTAAGTGATGAGGAGTTGGATTTCGTCATTAATTATGATGTCAAGTATCGCATGGGCGCGGAGTTGGAGGATGAAGATGAATAGCCCAACACCTGCAAGTTTGGATGATGTACTCCTATCGAGTTCAACCACAGTAAAAAGATATCACGAACTGGAAGAAACAGAGAATAAAGGACGCAAGCAAATCGCCAAATTCGTTTATGAGCGATTTCGAGAACGTTATCTTGACCCTGCGCTCTCAGCACGGACCAAAAGTGGGTTTGCGCTCATGGCAATCAACTGTCTGATGATCGAGTCGCTGGCCTCGTTTCGGCAAGGAATGACACATACCCGCGGCAGGCTAAGTGAAGCGGCCTTTTGTTTTTTCTTTGATCATGAAGATACCTTTGCCGATTTTCGTGGACACGCACACGATTTCTACGTGAATGTCCGTTGCGGGATTTTACATCAAGCAGAAACAACGGGCGGATGGCTTATCCATTTGGAAAGAGAAAAATTCTTATTTGATGCCGAACACAAAATTGTAAATGCTAGGGAGTTTACAGAAAGATTGGCAGGCTGCTTGGAGAATTATCGTGCCGAACTTGAATCTGCAAATTGGGATGAGGAGATTTGGGTAAATTTTCAGAAAAAGATGAAAGCAATTATCAAGAATTGCGAGCCGAATCGAACGCACGTAGAGATCTAGGAGTAATAAATGGACGCTAAGAGTTTGAAATTGTCGAAAGTTTTTGCCAGTGGAGGTGACGTACACTATGTTCTTCCACACTTTCAACGCGAATATGCATGGGATAAAGAGAATTGGCAGACTCTGCTTAATGATGTTATGGGTCTGTACGAAGCCTATACGCCCGCAAAGGAACCCGAACATTTCATGGGAGCATTGGTTGTTATACAAGATGGTATGCGTAATGGAGTTATACCAGCATTCAAACTTGTAGATGGTCAACAAAGGTTAACAACATTTTCGCTTATGCTAAGTGCCTTTGGGAAAAATATTGAGTCTTCTCATCTTGCTATTCACAAACGCATAAGTCGATTGCTTACCAATCCTGATGAAAGCGATTTATTATTTTTCAAGCTAATTCCAACAACAAAATATGGGGATCGGGATGCTTACCTTGCCCTGCTAAAGGGGGAAGAGTTTCCAAATGGTATTGATTCCAAAATCCCAGAAGCCTATCAATTCTTTTACAAAGAGATTGGAAATCGAATTAAAGCCGAGACAATAGACCCTGAGCGTCTTTTTATAGTATTGGTAAACAGCCTGCAAGTAGTATTTATTGACCTGGATCAAGGGGAGCGTCCATATGAAATTTTTGAAAGTCTCAACGCCAAAGGCAAGCCATTGTCACAGGCTGACCTCGTGCGCAATTATATTGCGATGAAACTACCCGAAAAACGCCAGGCAGAAATTTTCAATAAGTACTAGTCAAAAATTGAAACCATACTTCAGGAGAAACGAAACGTAGGGAAATCCAGTATCGGTGAATTGACGGCATTTCTTCGTCACTATTTAACAATGCGAAATGGGGTACTTTGTAATCAAGCGCACGTTTATGAACGCTTCCGTGATCGCATTGAAAATGAGACATCGTCAACCGATGAATTTGAACAGGAAATTGCTACTCTAAAAAATTATGCAGAACATTACAATCGATTACTTCGTCCAGAGAATGAACCTGATAAAGAAATAAAAGCAAGACTGATTCGATTAAATATCCTGGAAGTATCAACTGCCTATCCATTTCTTATGGCGGTGTACGAATCCTACTCTCAAAAAAATCTCAGCGACAAAGAATTTGTGGAAGTGTTGGAAATCCTTGAAAATTATATTGTCCGCCGATACCTGACCAATGATCCAACCAATTACTTAAACAAGATGTTCCCCACCCTCTGGAGGGAAATCAGCCCAACCAAATTAGCAGAGACGCTCAAAAAAGTAATTATTACTAAAAATTACCCTGCTGATAGTCGTGTGCGCAGGGAGGTTTTGACCGAACAAGTTTACGATAAACGGATCCAGACTAGCAATAAAATAGTTTTGGTTTTAGATACCATAAACCGCTTCCTTTCAGTAAAATCTGGCGGTTACACTGTTCTTGACAATACCCCAACCATTGAGCATATTTTGCCCCAAACGCCAAGTTCTGAGTGGAAAGCACATTTGGGTACAAATTGGGAAGAAATTTACACAGAGAATCTGCACACATTAGGCAATCTAACCCTCGTTACTCAAGAATGGAACTCAAAACTTTCAAATTCTTCGTTTGAAAACAAGAAGAACATCCTTGCTTCTCACGCGCTAATACTTAATAAAGAGTATTTCAAACGGAAGATTGTGAAATGGGACGAAAAGGCAATTCAAGATCGTGCCAACTTCCTCGTTGACACAATTTTGGAATATTGGTCTGAATTAGGAACTCCACCTATTATTCAAAAATCAACAGGAACAAAACCAAAATCATTAACCATTATGGGGCAGTCTTTTGTAGTCGCGTCTTGGCGCGATGTTGCTTATTACACTGCTCAAGTGATCAGTGAACTCGTAGATGATTTTGACACTAGAATCGCCGCGCAACTGCAATCGTATTTCGACAAGCAGGAATATCAGTCCGCTTGTAGGCAATTGCCTAATGGATGGTGGCTGTATATGAATTTATCAGCAGTAAATGTAAAAAGCTTGTGTCGTAATATGATTTTACTGGCTGAAATTTCGGAAGAAGACTGGCAAGTGGAAGAAGAATAATTGACACTACATGGAAATAAAGTCTTTTTCCCGAGATCAATCGAATTACTCGATTACATCTCAGGCATGGTTTAGAGAAATTGACTACATCGGCAATATTGAATTAATCAATCTTCCGATGATGGCAATATTTTCATCCGCTAAATGTCCTGCAAGCCTGATATTGAAAGCGCATGATTATGCCACAGAAATAAGAAATGGCAAAATAGGAATTATCAGTGGTTTCCATGCTCCTGCTGAAAAGGAAGCGCTTGCTGTTCTTCTCAAAGGAAAGTGCCCGCTCATTGTTGTGCTAGGTCGCAGGCTTGAAAATGCTCGTATCCCATTAGCCTGGAGGCTCGAAATGGAGAACGGAAGAATGTTAGTTTTATCTCCATTTGCTGAATACCAATCGTACGTGACGAAGGAAATATCTTTGAAACGGAATGATCTTGCGGCACGGATTGCTGGGCGCGTGTTGATTGTCCATTCGAGTGCGGGAGGTAGTTTGCAAGTTCAAGTGGAGAAGTGGAAGTTGGATAGAATTGAGATTAAATATCTGGATAAAATCTGAGGAGATTTACCATGTCCGAAATCAAATATGAAATTGTCAATAAGATTGGCGTGCTTTCCAAGTCCGCTTCAGGGTGGGCGAAGGAACTCAACCTGATCAGTTGGAACGAAAGAGACCCAAAATACGACATCCGTGACTGGTCAGCGGACGGCGAGAAGATGGGCAAAGGCGTAACCCTGTCCAAAGAAGAGTTGATGGCGCTGAAAGAGTTATTGAATAAAATTGAACTGTAATTTCAATAAGGAAGATGATTATGTCCCTACGCGAGATGTTCCACTTGCTGAAAGATAAGGAGATTCGGCTGTATAGCGAATACAGGACGCGACGTCTCGTTTTGGAGGCGTGGGATGGGCAAGGATAAACTGGATTATTTTGTATGGAACAGATAAGAATCTTTATCAGTGGCACCCAAGACGATATGACATCTGAACGCGACGCCGTTGAGCAGGCAGTAAACTCGACGATATTAGCCACAGGTATCCGTGCTGAAACCACTCTTTCACAACCGAAACCACCGCAAGCATGGATCGAAGAACAAATCGATAAATGCAATGTTTATGTTGGTATTTATAGTCATCGCTATGGCTGGATCATTCCAAAAGAAAATATTTCTGCTACGGAATTTGAATATAAGCTAGCGCGCAAACTGGGAAAGCCGATTTTGATCTGGATACGCAATGTGCGTGAAGAAGAAAAGGGTCGAATCGATTTCGACAGGCAAAAACAGTTTCTTAATCGTGTCTCTAATTTCTCAACAGGATACTTACGTCAAACTTTTGACAATCCTTCTGACTTAATAAAATGGGTGTCCGCTGCTCTTAGTGAAACATTTGCAGAAATTATCCGCCGTGGCACAGAATCGAACACTTCCAATGATCACGAATCGATTGATCGTGATGCAAATTCTAATCATTATATTCGTATTCCCTTGGTGGAATCGGGGTTGGCAAATGAAGACTTAAGTATTTACAAGAGTCCGCCCTTTGGTGATTATGAATGGTTTGGAGTGCCTTTCCATATTCAGAATGCACGTATCAGCATGGCGGACACTTTTGATTCGCAAAGCAAATTACTCAATTCATTTAATCCAATATTTGGTGTGCAAGCTGTGCATTTTCTGATCAATGCAGGCGATGGCAGGAAAAAGCATAGTCGCGAAATAGGGTGGATTAATTTTGTTTTTGAGCAGGATGAACATCCACAATCACGTTGCCTTATTGCACTTGGTAAAAATATACGTGAGTGGGCTATTGGAAATTGGGTATCTGTTTCGGAAACGAAGCGCGTAGCTGATCCACTTGTGCAAACAGTTGAAGATGAAAATTCGCGTCAGGTTTGGAAGGGTGAAACTCATCATGGGCAAGTGGCTGTTATTGACATGCTTACGGTGAGAATTGATTCGAGTAAGCACTCCAAACGATTTTTAGGCATTGAATTTGTGCGAAGCATTCCAAGAAATACAGTTGCGCTTGATTACTTCATATCGGGAATTACTATTGAGGTAGGTGCTTTGAAATGAGGCTTGGCTTTATTACGGCGAACTGCGCTACAGAGATTTACGGCGAGGATTTCCCTAGGGAGACATTCCGCGTGCTGAAAGAGAAGGAAGTCCGCTTCGAGGTGGGCGAAGGAACTCAACCTGATCAGTTGGAACGATAGGGAGCCAAAATATGACATCCGTGACTGGTCAGCGGATGGTGGATGCAGCAATCTACAATGGGAAATATGAAGAAACAATCTACACTTCTTCTTGACTTAGAATGCTTGTTCTAATATAATCCTGGTATGTCTATTCCGCGAAAGAAAAAACCTTCACGGATGGGCGCACAGCAGACAAATACATACTCTTCCGTCCTCGGTGACCAATTACGCCTTGTTGATCAAACAAACTCAGACGCCAAGGAAAAACGTTCAAAATACATTCTGGCTGGTGGTCGCCGATCCGCTGATAGTGATAAGGGTGAACTTACTTTCCGCTGGGAAGATCTGTCTCCGCGTGAACAGGATGTAACAGTTTTAGTTTGTAGGGGGCATACGAATGAACAAATAGCGCGTGCCTTGAACATTACTATTTCATCGGTCAAAACCTATCTTCAGTTTGTGTTTTCATCAATGGACGTTCGCGATAGGGTGGAGTTGCGTCTCAAGCTCTACAATTTCGATTTCAAAGGCAAGAACCCCTATATCTAGGTCAATTCATTCTTTTTGACCTATTCCTGCTTCATCCTCTCGGCTTCAACCATATTACTTCCCCCAAAAGAATAAAGTCACAAGGGGGTTTTTATTTTTATAGATATGGACTATTCTGTGGGAATGAACAAATTATCGAAATTGCCCACCGATATAACGCGCTTTCGCGGACTTACTTTGATATTGACCGAAGACAGAGCACGCGCAGGCATCACTGAATTGATCGCCGCTCAAATCTTATGCAGTCCGCTGTTTGTCATTGCTGCCAGCGAGTGGCTCCCTGCCTACGAATTGACCCGAACCCTCCGCAAAAATACGCTCGAAGTGAGACAGACCTTGAATCGCCTGTGTACCGTTCGCGCTTCCACGTGCTACCGGCTGTTGGATTCATTGGCAAATATTCCCTCAAACGGCGAGCCTATCCTTGTCCTTGATTTTCTGCATACTTTTTATGACTCAGATATTCCTTTGCGCGTTCGCTTTTATAAATTGAGAGAGTGTTCCCGCCAACTCAAGCGCCTTGCTCTTTACCGTTCCGTCATTGTCATGACACAGGAAATGCCAATTGAGGATTATGAGAAGTTTTCTCCCGTTCTTCGCTCGGTTGCAGATAGAACTCTTACCCTTGAATCTGAACCCATAAAAATCATTCAACCAGCGTTACTTTAGCCTTTATGGGACGCACCCTTCCTTCCACCACGCAAATCGCCTTCGACCAATTTGCCGAATTGAGGCCGCTATATGATGCGCTTCGCCGCAAGGATCAACTCGTTCTTGATACATTCTTTGAAGCCATCCTGCAACACCGCGCCGCCATTGGGAATGCCGCCAACCTGCTTCCGCTGGAGATCATGCCCATGGTCATCCTGCTGGAGGAACACAAACGCAACAATCAAATCCATAATGAACTCTTCAGCCAAATCGAAGAACTGGAAAAGAGGCTCAAGTAGTGAAGTCCGGTGATTGAGTAGGCGGCGGGTTTCGATACGTCCTTGCAGGGCTACTCAACCACCGCCGCCGTATCGAAACCACCACATAACTTTCAAACAGAAATTTTTATGCGTACTTGCTGGTCTCGACACCTGCACTTGCGCTAGGTGCAAGTGTCTCCTCTTTCGCGAGGAGCCGGTGGTTGAGTAGTGGCGCCTTAGCGCCACGTATCGAAACCACCACATAACTTTCAAACAGAAATTTTTATGTGTACTTGCTGGTCTCGACACCTGCACTCCCTGGCACTGTCTCGAAGAGACCAGGCAAGTGTGCGTGTGATTTGCTTGGCAAATCATGCAAGTGTCTCCTCGCCTAGCTGGGGATTGCTTCGGGCTACGCCCTACTAAGGAACAAGAGGTTCAAGGGCATTTTTGCCACGGATTTCACCGATTTGCACGAATTTCTTAAAAAAACAATCCGCGGTAATCCGTGTAATCTGTGGCTAAAGGCTTTGTTTCTTTCGTTTTGAAAGGTGACGTTTTTCGCTGTGGTTTTACTCGCAATGACATAAAACACCTATGAAATCATACATCGGCTGGCTCTTCGACCTCTATGCTCACCCAAAGCACGGTATCATTTTGTGGTTGGTGGGGGAAGATAAAAAGCCGCATTCCTTTACTCAACAATTCCCAATCACGTTTTATGTGGGCGGTCCTTTTCATCGTTTGCGCCAGTTGTGGAAGTTCCTGCAAGAGAAACCCGTCCGGCTTTACCGCACTCAACGCGAAGACCTGCACGAGGGAATGAAAGACGTGTTGGAGGTCAACGTACTTAACCCTTCTTCATTCGATGAATTGTTCAGGGAAGTCAATCAGCGCTTCCCTGACCTGCTTTATTACGACACAGATATTCCGCTCATTTTGCGTTATGCCGCTGAATATGGTGTCTTTCCGCTTGCGCATTGCAAGGTAGAAGTGAGGCAAGGCTGGGAGATTTCAAAGATCACCCCACTTGACACGCCCTGGGAACTTGACCCTAATCTGCCTGATTTGCGGGTATTGCATCTAAGACCCGATGTCAACCCTTCCCATGCTGCACCGAAATACCTATCCGTTAATTTCGATCATTTCAAGTATCAATTGGCACTTGATGACCCTCGTAAACTTCTATTTTCCCTGAATGGCGTCCTGCGGCAATTTGACCCTGATGTCATTCTGACCAGTTACGGTGATACATGGCTGTTTACCCATTTGGAAGAGACATCGAAGGAAACCAGCATTCCTTTTAATCCCAATCGTGACCTCTTACAATCCATTCGCAGAAAGAAAGAGATAAGTTTCCACAATTATGGGCAGGCACATTATCGCGGTGAGCAGGTGCATCTCTTTGGGCGCTGGCACATTGACGACCAGAACTGTATGACCTTTGGTGATTATGGTCTCACAGGCGCTATTGAACAGGCACGCGTCACAGGTTTGCCTGTGCAGGAAATGGCAAGGCGCTCGCCTGGCGCAGGCATCGCCGCCATGCAAACCCTCACTGCCTTGCGGCGCAAAATCCTGGTTCCTTATCAGCAACAAAAGGGTGAAGTCCCCAAGACCTACAATGAACTCGTGGTATCTGACCGAGGAGGATTGGTCTTTGAACCTCTTCCTGGCGTTTTTCCTAACGTTGCCATCATAGACTTTATGTCCATGTATCCATCCATCATTGTGGAATATAACATTTCACCTGAAACGGTCGGGGTGGATGAAGAAGATGCCTTTGAAATCCCTGAAATGGGCATCAAGATCAGTTCACGTGAGGGGCTTGTCCCTGCCACACTGCGGCCCATGGTGGAGAAACGTATAGCGATCAAACGACTCTTGAAAAAGATGCTTAAGAGCGATGAGCGTTATACCCGTTATAAGGCAAATAAAAATGCCCTCAAGTGGTTGTGCGTGGTCGCTTATGGTCGTCTGGGGTTTGCCAACTCAACTTTTGGCAGGATCAATTCTCATGAAGTGGTGTCATTTATTGGAAGAAAGCTGCTGCTAAAGGCAAAAGAGATTGCCGAAGATCATGGCTTCACAGTAATCCATGCTTATGTAGATAGCCTTTTTATCTGTCGTCCAGATGCTGTGAAAGAAGAAGATTTTCAGTCACTTTTGGATGAGATCGAGCAGGAAACAAAATTGCCTATTGAAGTGGAAGAAGTGTATTCCTGGATGGCTTTTGTCTCTTCAAAGCAGAATCCCAATCTCTCTGTCCCCAATCTCTTCTTTGGCTTGGGACCTGATCCCGATAGGGAATACAAAATACGCGGGCTGGCATTGCGCCGTGAAGATACCCCATTATTTGTCGCGCAGGCTCAATTGCAAGTCTTGCAAATACTGGCAAAGGAAAAAGACCCAAGCCAGCTTACAAACTTACTGCCTGAAGTTTTGAAGATATTGCAGGAGAAAATGTCTGCTTTGAGTAATCGAGAAAATCCCATCGAAGAATTATTAGTAACGCAAACACTTAGCAAAGAACTCATGGAGTATAAAGTGCCGTCACCTGCTGCCCGCGCAGCAAGTCAATTGCAGGCTATTGGAAAGAATATTCGGATGGGACAAAGAATTCAATTTGTTTACACCAGAACAAAACAAGGTGTCTGCGAATGGGATTTGCCTGAACCATTCAATCCCACTTTTATTGATATTCCCAAATACAAAGAACTTCTTTTCCGTGCGGCTCATGAAGTGTTACAGCCTTTGGGAGTAACGAAGAATGTTTTGAGAAATTGGATGTTCAGCGAGGCAAGTTATCTCCTCCCTCCGGGCTTGCTGCATGACAGGATTGAGATCCCCTTATTTGCGAATTTGAAGCGTTTACGCGTGGATACATTCTAATGTAAAAAATCCTCTCTTCCGCGCTCCCCCGCTATCCCCGCAGGGGCTTATCCTTTGACGCATCCAGTCCATGCTATAATCGCACCGTCTAAAAGCGCACACTACAGGATGAGTACAGGACCCTCGAACGCACCCCGAATGCACTACGAACGCACTACGAGCGTAATCCCTGGAATATAAAGAAGGAATCATGGCAAAAGTCACACTCTACCCGCTGGTCAAAGATATACGCGGCAAGCTGGGCAATCACGTCTTGCGCCGCTCGCATACCGGCGAATTGAGCCTGATCAAACGCGCCGATATGTCCAACGTGAAATGGAGCAACGCGCAAAAAGCGCACCGTCAACGCTTTAAGCAAGCCGTTGCCTATGCCAGGGCGGCAATGGCAGAGCCAACAGTGCGCGCCCTCTATGAAAAGGCCGCCGCCAAACAACACAAACGCCCGTTTGACCTGGCGGTCTCAGATTATTTCAAAGGTAAGGATTTATTTGACCTCTTGCATAAGTGATCCTTTGCCTAGCCACAGAGCCCACCGGGTAGCACTCCACTAAAACGTGGTGGTGCATAAATCTTGCGAAAAATAGGGTTCACTGGCAAACTCTTGCGACTTCCCAATCACGAGAGAATGCAATGAACCCCGAAGAGATATTTTGCCCGAATATTGACTGCCCTGCAAGGGGGCAGACAGGAAAAGGAAACATCCACGCCCATAGTCAACAGGAGAAACGGTGCGTGTGCGATGTTTGTGGACAGACGTTTGCGACAACCAAAGGTACGATTTTTTATCGGCTGCGAACCAGTCCGCAAATTGTAATGTGTGTGATTGTCTTGTTGGCATACGGCTGTCCGATCCAGGCGATTGTGAAAGCCTTTCTGTTGGATGAACGCACCGTGCGCGATTGGCACAAGCGAGCCGGTCAGCATGGTCAACAGGTACACGAACATTTGGTAGAAAGGAGCCAGCATGATTTGGGACAGGTGCAAGCCGATGAAATCAAAGCCAAAACACAGCAAGGGACATTGTGGATGGCGCTCGCCATCTGGATTCCGACCCGCTTATGGATGGGCGGGGTTGTAAGTCCCAAACGCGATATGGATTTGATCCAAGCTTTGGCAGACAAGGTCCGCCAGATGGCGCTTTGCCGCCCACTCTTACTGGCGGTCGATGGTTTATCCAGTTACGTGAGTGCGTTTCGTGACGCTTTTCGCAGCAAATTGCCTCGGCAGGCAGGAGAAACCGGACGTTGTAAAATGGTTTCGTGGCCGGATGTTTTCATTGTGCAAGTCGTGAAGCAACGCGTAGAAGGCGTGCTCACTGTGGAACGACGGATCGTACAAGGCGTGCAGGATGTGGTTGAAAATCTCATCCAAAAGACACAAAGACAAGGCGTGATCAACACGGCGTTCATCGAACGTCTCAATGCTACTTTTCGTCAACGGATTTCTCCCTTGACACGCCGTACCCGCCATTTAGCGCAGCAGGCTGAAACTTTGCTCGCTGGAATGTATATCGTCGGTTGCTTTTACAACTTCTGCGACTATCACCATAGTCTGCGTCTGAAATTATCGGTTGGCTCTTTTGGCTACCGCTGGGTGCAACGAACCCCTGCCATCACAGCAAAACTAACAGACCATCAATGGACGCCTGCTGAATTGCTCAATTTCAAAGTGCCACTCCCGCGCTGGACCATGCCCACTCATCGCGGCAGGCCATCGACTGCCATGTTGAAACTCGCTCAACAATGGGCCGCATGACCACGTTTAAGTGCCCTGATACCGCCCACCGAGACCTTTGAGAAAACTCATTTTTCTCTGTGTTCTCTGTGGCGAAACGACTTTCGCAAGAGGTCTATTATCGGACAAGCCCGGATAAATAGGATGGGATGAGTGTTAATCTGGTCTCCGCATTCGGGGATGATGTCCCACTCTGCTATGCTTCGGGGATGGTATATAAGTTGCCCCCTGCAGAGAATAATCGAAGTGGGGAAGCATCTCAATTAATGGGGGGAGTTGTGTGTACATATAGTTCACTGTTTGCAAGATTGAATAGTATAGCTATTGCGCTAAGTTTTCCCAGGTTGTAAAATGGATATAGTACTTAAGTCATGTATCAAGGGGATGCATAGATCTAAGTTCTGAACAGTTGTTTTCCTGAGTAATCTTTTTATTTTTTGAGGATGATTCTTTCAGAGGCGTTATGAATTATCGTTTTGGCATGATCATGCGCTGGGTCTTTGTCATTGGGATATTAATAGGACTCATCGCCCAGCCTCAATATCCCGCATTTGCCGCAACCACATTGACAGTTACTCCAATCTCATGGAACATCATTGGTTTGGATAGTAATAATGTCAACGCGGGTCCCAATGATTTTCCAGTGGGCGCGCGGGTTTGTAATACGGGCGCTGCGGTTGCGGCGAATGTCACCGCGACATTCGTTTGGGATTCGGCAAATCTCTTAATTAATAACCGCCCCGGAACGAATACCACTTTGTCCGTATCCAGCCTTGCGATAGGCGCCTGCACAGACTTTTACTTTGAGGTGGAGGTAACGAGGAACGCGGCGGCTTATAATACGACCCGCAGTTACCATATCTCAGTCACGGCGGATGCCGGCGCAACGACCGGCAGCACGCTGACCCCGCGCGAGATTTTTGTCGAACACCTGGTTTCTCAGAGTCGCAATGCGGTGACAAATGTTCTATTGGATGGGGTCAGTATTGCCCCTGGTGGGACGATGACCCTGCTGGTTGGTCAGACCTACACAATCCAGTTGGTTGGCTACACTGCCACTCAGGGGTATGAACAGATCGAGTATTTCATTAATTTCCCAAATACAATCTTTCAGATTTTATCGGCAACGTCAACTTTTACGGCAGATACGTCTGCCACCGTATCCAGCCCCAACGACAAGTTGTATGGCGATAATTGTGTTTGGGAAAATGATCCCAACAGCCCGAATTATCGCGCCTGTAATTCGACTGGCAAAACGGGCGGCAATATTACCGTCACATATCAAGTTCGGATTCTGCAAGTGCCGGGCGCTCCATTGATAAATCCGGAACCGCTTAGCACGCTGATCTATGATTTCTCGGGAAGCAGTTATCACTACAATTCGGACTATGGGGTTTCCACTCGCTA
The DNA here is from genome assembly GCA_964543585.1 of uncultured Anaerolinea sp. Lineage (GTDB taxonomy): Bacteria > Chloroflexota > Anaerolineae > Anaerolineales > Villigracilaceae > Defluviilinea. Next base: position 12,653 of record CAZIYY010000066.1, read on the forward strand.
TGCGTACGTGCTTGACCCATCTGCCGTCACGATTGCGAAAAACTTTAGTCCCGACCCAACCAGTGTCAGCGGTATATCCACGCTTACCTTCACTTTAACCAATCCAACACCCGTTACGCTCACAGGACTTAATTTTACGGATACTTTGCCCACAAGTCCAGGCGCGATGGTTGTGGCAGGCGTTCAGAACGCTTCCACGAGCGGATGCGGCTCACCGATTTTTGCGCCAGCCGCCGCGGCAACGTCCATCACATTCTCCAATGGCACGCTTGCGCCGAACAGCAGTTGTGCGATCACGGTAAACGTGACTGTCCCTGTCGTGGGGACTTATACCAACACGTCCAATAATCTTTTTATTGGCACAATTGACACGGGCAATAGCGCAACTGACACACTAACAGTGAATAGCTCCCCCCCTTCACCCAGCGCGGTTTGTGGATTATCACTGGCAATGTGGGACTTCCCATCGGGGTTTAACACCGCATCCCCAGCGCCGACCACTTCCAGTGTCACATCATCCGCATCGCCGGGCGCAGGTATCGTTTCAGTGGATAGCACTCAAAATAATTCGGGCGTCACTCATTCCTGGGGATCCGATGGCGGCTTTGCTACAGGTGTAACCCTCACTACAACAAATAACGATTATTTTGAATTTGCCATCAATACCACAAATGTTTCTTCCGTTGATCTCAATTTTGCCGCGCGCAGAACAAACAACGGACCCCAAAGCCTGGCTGTTTATTATGGGACTTCCGCTACGCCGCCTGGAAGTTCCTTTACTTATACCTGGCCTGTTGGTTTCTTGGGCGCCCAAAATACATGGTACTCTTCCGGCACGCTTACTTTCAGCTCTGGTTTGAACGCATCAGGGACAACCTATTTTCGTATTTATGGATTTAATTCAAGCAATACCAATCCAGGTTCCGACTTATATCTGGATGATGTCACATTTACCGGTTGTGCGGTTCCCAACCCTCCCACCATTACCAAGGCATTTTCGCCGAGTCCGATAGCGGTCAATGGCACATCTACATTGACCTTTACCCTTGCAAATTCGAATTCAATTGCATTGACCGGTGTCACATTTACTGACTCATTGCTCACTGGCTTGCAAGTCGCTTCCACGCCATCTGCTGCAACGACTTGCACTGTTTTGCCTACCTGGAGTCCGGCTGCTGGCGCAACGTCTCTCACTTTTGGCTCACCGCTTGGGGCAACGATCCTGGCGAATAGTTCATGTACAGTCAGCGTTAGTATAACCGGGACAGCCTCAGGGTCGTATCAGAACGTAAGCGGGTTTATCTCCTCCACAAATGGTGGCACGAACACGGGGTCCACCGGCAGCGCTTCAGCATCGCTGATTGTTTTGAAGCCGCCGGTCATCTCGAAGTTATTTGCTCCGAACCCGATCCTCACGAACGGTACCTCGACATTAACATTCACGCTCACCAATCCCAATCAAAATGATTCTCTAACAGGCTTGGCGTTTACCGATACATTCCCTGTTGCGCCTGGCGCTATGACGGTCGCTTCACCCCTTACCACAACGAACACATGCGGTGGGGCATTGCAGGATAATGCTGGTGGCGTACTTGCCGCCGCCGACCCTGGCATCCGCTTGACAGGCGGAACGCTTACTGGTGGTAGCGCCTGTACTGTTACGGTCAATGTGACTGCGGCAGCTGTGGGCAGTTATGCTAATACAAGCGGCGCGGTGTCATCTACAAATAGCGGGACGGGCAACACAGCGTCTGATACATTGAGTCTTAACGCGCCTTCACCTGCCATTGCCCTCTTGAAACAAGTATCAACCAGCGCCACAGGACCGTGGACAAATTTTGTGGCTGTCACTGCCGGGACTAACGTCTACTATCAATTCACGATTGAAAATGCAGGCGATGTCGCACTCACTTCCGTCAGCATCTCTGACCCCAGCCTGCCTTCAGCAGCGACGACCTGTAATTCCACCTGGACGAACCCATTGCCCGTTGCCGTGGCTGGCAATGATAATCATATTGATACATGTGTGGTGGGACCTGTGACGGCAGTCTCCGGTTCACATCTGAACACGGCAACTGCCTCCGGCGTTTATAGCAGTGCGACATATACCGATACTTCATCTGCAACGTATGCCACAACAGGATTGACGATCGCCAAGAGCGTGACGGAAACATCCTTCCTGGTTGCGGGCGATTTGCTGCACTACAGTTATCTTGTGACGAACAGCGGATCTGCGCCTCTGCTCGGACCTGTGACTGTTACCGATAATAAAGCGACAGTCACCTGCCCGGCTGTAAGCACAGTCGGCGACCTCGACCTTTATCTCGATCCGGGCGAAAGCCTCACTTGTACCGCGATATATACAGTCGTTCCCGCGGACACGGCCGCGGCTGCGGGCTTTGTCACGAATACGGCTTCAGCCTCGGCAAACAGTGTCACATCGAACACGGATAGCAGGACAATAAACCAGTTGCGATCTGACCTGACGGTGACGAAGAGCAATAACGTCAGCGGCAGTGTGGCGCAAAGCAGTTCGTTCAATTGGACGATCAATGTCAACAACGCAGGCACGGCTGCCGCGTCTTTTGCGGATACCAATGTGATCATGAGCGACGCGTTGCCCGGCGCAGACGGATACTATACGTTGGGGCCGCTTATAGTGACGCCAGGCGGGACGGCGCCGACGGGGACGATCAGTTGTTCAATCGTGAGCGGACCGAGCCTGAGCTGCGCGGCGAGCGGCGCGGTCACATTGCCTATCGGTGCGTCGTTTAGCGTCGCGTTTGCCGTTACTCCAACATCTGCGGGCGCACTCGCGAATACTGCCACCGTTGATCTAGGCGGAAATATCATCGAAAGCGACGAGACCAACAATACAGGTTCAAATACAGTGACAGTTGTCGCCCCTCCCTCGATCAGCAAAGCATTTGGCGCGTCCAGCATTGCATTGAATGGCACGACGACATTAAGTTTCACGATCACCGACCCAAATACCGGCACAGCGTTGACGGGTGTCGCATTCACGGACACATTGCCTGCCGGTTTGCTGGTCGCGACTCCAAATGGATTGACAGGCAGCTGCGGCGGTGGGACGATCACAGCCATGGCTGGTTCTTCCACCGTAAGCCTGGCTGGGGCGACGCTTGCGGCGAGCGCTTCATGTGTATTTTCAGTGAATGTGCTTGGGTCAACTGGCGGCACCAAAACGAATAGCGTCGCAGCGACATCCACGAACGGCGGAACCGGCAATACTTCCACGGCAAACCTTGGCGTTATCAGCGCAGCCAAATCAGTGATTGCGACCTCCGAAGATTCTTCCTCGGAGGTTGGCGCGCCGCGCAATGTATTAATCGGTGAGATCGTGCGCTACCATCTCGTGATTGACCTGCCCGAAGGCACAACGACCAATCTCCAGGTCATTGACAGCGTTGTCACGAACATGGCTTTCATGAATGACGGATCAACGAGAGTCGCATTTGTTTGTAACAGCGGCGCGAGTTGCGCGTCTTCATCCACTGCTGCTATCGGTACTAACCCGGTTATTTCCGGCAATGCGAACAGTGTCACACCGACTTTTGTTTTGCCTGCGGCAAGCATCACGGGCGGAGCGGGTAATCCGTATGGCGATGGCGTTGACCCAACCTTCAGCCTCGGCAATATCACCAACAACGACAGCGACAGCGATGCCGAATATGTGGTCATCGAATTCAATTCATTGGTTCGCAATACCGCCGCGAATCAGGATGGAAGCACGCGCGGCAATACATTTACCGTAAACGTCGGCGGTTCTGCCCTGATCAGCACAACAAGCGCGGCGGGCAATCAGGTGACCATCATCGAGCCTGTAATCAGCGCGATCACCAAATCCGTGACAACGACCCCGACTGATGCAGGCGATACGATCATATATCAACTGCAATTTACAAATACTGGAAATGCTCCTGCGTTCGACATTGCCATTACGGATGCGCTCAACTCGGTTCTTACTACGCCGGTTTCTGTTTCCGGTTCGACAACGGGCGGCGCTTGTGGCTCCACCGCGTCAAGTGTGAGCGGAAGCTACTCCGCTCCGAACGTAACAGCCACAGTGACATGTCTCGCGGCGGGTGGGATTGCAACCATCAACATTAGCGCGACAGTTTCCAACACTGCTTTGACTGGATTCGCTTTTAGCAATTCAGCCAGCCTCGCATACACCAGTTTGCCGGGTACAGGAACAGCAGGCAATCCAACTGGTTCCACGACACCGGGCGCTTCCGGCGCAACCACGGGTGAACGTGACGGCTCTGGAGGCGTCAGGAACGATTACACCTCGACAAGCAACACAGTCAATACAACACTGGCTTCGCCTTCTCTCGCGAAGACGATCAATCCCGCCGGCACAACCTATGCCATTGGCGCCACCATTCCCTACCAGATCACGATCACGGTTCCCGAAGGTGTGACAGGCGGACCGACCGCGAATCTGATTGATACGATTCCGACGGGTCTTTCCTACGTGAGCGGAAGTCTCACGGTCACGCCCCAGGCAGGCGTGACTATTAGCGCGGCTGGTCCTTATACGGATGCGAACGCGACCTTCTTTAACTTGACCGGTCAAACTTTGACGCTGACCTTCGGTTCGTTTACCTCCACAGCCTCAGCCTCCGCGGTGAACCGTACGATCCTCGTCTCCTTCAACGCGCAAGTGAATAATGTCGTCGGGAATCAATCCGGCACATCCTTCACAAATTCCGTTGACTTCACGCGCACGAATCCGAACGGCGCGGGGACCGTGACGATCAGCGCGTCTTCCCCATCTGCTTCTGTTATCGAGCCAGATCTCAACGTGAGCAAAGTGGTAAGCACCTCCACGCCAGCATACAACTCCACACTGACTTATACATTGACACTCGGTCATACTGGCGCGAGCAACGCGCCTGCTTATGATACTGTGATTACAGATACAATGCCCGCCGGTCTGACGGGCTTGACGAACGTCAATGTCTCCAGTACTGCGCCCGCAAGTTGCGCGACTGGTGTGGTCAATAACTCAACAGCCAGCGCGTTAAGTGTCACGGTTGGGACGATTCCGCTTGGTTGTGCGGTGACAATTACTTATGATGTCACCATCAGCGGCGCGGTGGCGAGCACCCAGACCAACAGCGTGAACACGGCTTGGACATCGGGATCAGGCCCGGTGCCCGGGGAAAGAACCGGCGCGGATGGCGTGGGCGGCGCGTTGAATGATTATGCTGATACCGCCTCCCAGCCCGTTACTATCAGCGGTGCGGATTTCCGCACAGTCAAGACCGATGGTTCAGCGACCTACACGCCCGGTACTTCCATCGCGTATACGATCACGGTCAATAATGATGGAAATTCAACGGCGACAGGCACAGTCACAGATACCTTCCCAGCCCCGCTGACAAGCGTTTCGTGGACGTGCGCGGGAACAGGCGGCGCGACTTGTTCGGCGAGCGGGAGTGGAAACATCAGCGATCCTGTTTCCATCCCTGTAGGTCAGAGCGTAACCTATACGGTCAACGCGACTGTCCCTTCGAGCGCGACAGGAAGTCTGGCGAATACGGCAATGGCAACCATGAGCAGTGGCACAGACCCAACACCCGGCAATAATTCATCCACGGACACTGATACGCCGAGTTACGTTGCTGACCTTGAAGTGATAAAGACGGACGGCACAGCAATCGTCCAATCAGGTGGCACAACAACTTACACAATCGTCGTAATAAATCATGGTCCCAGCGATGCCAATAATACTGTGTTCGCTGATCCATCGGTTACCGGATTGAGTGCGACTGCCGTAACGTGCGGCTCTGCCACAGGCGGCGCGGCTTGTCCCACTGTCGCGGCTACGACTGTTGCCCTCATGCAAGGCGCGGGGATTGTGATCCCAACTTTGCCAAGCGGCGGCTCAGTAACTTTCACAGTCAATATGACAGTCACCGCGACAAGCGGCTCGGTTGCAAACGTCGCGACTGTTGCTCCTACGGCTGGCACTGCCGACCCCGGGACGTTCCCGAACACTGCGACAGATACTGATACCGTTATAGAAATTGTCGCGCTGAACGACACGGGTTCAACGGTGAGTGGCACAGCAGGTGGACAATCGCTTGCGGACGTGCTGACGAACGATACCTTGAACGGCAATCCCGCGACATTGGCGAATGTAAACCTGACACAAGTTTCAACAACCAATCCGGGCGTGACTTTGGATGTGACAACCGGCGCGGTAAATGTTGTGGCAGGCACGGCGGCGGGTAACTACACGGTCACATACCAGATTTGTGACCAAGCCAATCCAACGATTTGTGATACCGCGACAGTGAGTGTTCCAGTCATCACAATTGATGCAGTAAACGATGCTGGTTCATTGGTGAATGGCACAGTAGGCGGGCAATCGCTTGTGGATGTGCTGACGAACGATACCTTGAATGGCAGCCCCGCGACATTGGCGAATGTTAACCTTATACAAGTTTCAACAACCAATCCCGGCGTGACACTGGATGTGACAACCGGCGCAGTGAATGTTGCGGCAGGCACACCGGCAGGCAATTACACAGTCACATATCAAATCTGCGATCAGGCAAATCCTGCAATCTGCGACTCGGCTACTGTCAGTGTTCCAGTGGTAACGATTAATGCTGTGAACGACACAGGCTCAACAGTGAACGGCACAGCAGGTGGGCAATCGCTTGCAGATGTGTTGACGAACGATACCTTGAACGGCAATCCCGCCACATTGGCGAATGTAAATCTGACACAAGTTTCAACCACAAACCCAGGCGTAACGCTGGACGTGACGACGGGCGCGGTGAATGTTGCCGCAGGTACAGCGGCTGGTAACTACACGGTCACATATCAAATCTGCGATCAGGCGAATCCTACGATCTGCGATACAGCTACTGTGAGCGTTCCAGTTATTGTCATTGACGCAGTCAACGACAGCGGTTCAACGGTGAACGGCACAACAGGCGGACAATCGCTTGCGGACGTTTTAGTTAACGATACCTTGAATGGCAATCCCGCAACGCTTGTCACCATCACTTTGACACAAGTTTCAACAACCAATCCCGGCGTGACGTTGGATGTGACAACCGGCGCGGTCAACGTCGCGGCAGGCACGACAGCGGGTAATTACACAGTCACATATCAAATCTGCGATCAAGCGAACTCGACGATTTGTGATATGGCGACAGTCAGCGTTCCCATTATTGTTATTGACGCTGTGAATGACACCGGTTCAACAGTGAATGGAACAACAGGCGGACAATCACTTGCGGATGTTTTAGCGAACGATACCTTGAACGGCAATCCCACCACATTGGCAAATGTAAATCTGACACAAGTTTCAACAACCAATCCCGGCGTGACGCTGGATGTTACGGCAGGCGCAATCAATGTCGCGCCGGGTACACCAGCAGGCAACTACACGGTCACATATCAAATTTGCGATCAAGTCAACCCGACGATCTGTGATACAGCTACTGTCAGTGTTCCAGTGGTGGTCATAAACGCGGTCAATGATACCGGTTCAACCGTTGATGGCACTGTTGGCGGGCAATCGCTTGCGGATGTGCTGACGAACGATACTTTGAATGGCAACCCCGCGACGCTTGCTAATGTCACTTTGGCACAAGTCTCCACAACCGATCCAGGTGTGACTTTGGATGTAACTACTGGTGCTGTAAATGTCGCGCCGGGTACACCGGCTGGCAACTACACGGTCACATACCAAATTTGTGATCAGGCAAATCCGACGATCTGCGATTCGGCGACTGTAAGCGTTCCCATCGTAACGATTGATGCAGTCAACGATGCCGGTTCAACGGTGAACGGTACAGCAGGCGGACAATCACTTGTGGACGTTTTAGTTAACGACACACTAAACGGCAACCCCGCGACATTGGCGAATGTTAACCTTACACAAGTCTCCACAACCAATCCCGGCGTGACTTTGGATGTGACCACCGGCGCAGTCAATGTTGCCGTAGGCACGGCAGCTGGTAATTACACAGTCACATATCAAATCTGCGATCAAGCCAATCCGACAATTTGCGATACTGCGACAGTCAGCGTTCCCGTTATTGTTATTGACGCGGTGAACGATACCGGCTCAACGGTCAATGGCACAACAGGCGGACAATCGCTTGCGGATGTGTTGACGAACGACACCTTGAATGGCAACCCCGCCACACTTGCCACCATCACCCTGACACAAGTCTCCACAACCAATTCCGGCGTGACATTGGATGTGACGACGGGCGCGGTCCACGTCGCGGCAGGCACGGCGGCGGGTACTTACACAGTCACATATGAAATCTGCGATCAAGCCAATCCGACTGTTTGCGATACGGCGACAGTCAGCGTTCCCGTTATTGTTATTGACGCGGTGAATGACAGCGGTTCAACGGTGAACGGCACGGCAGGCGGACAATCACTTGCGAACGTTTTGACGAACGATACGTTGAATGGCAATCCCGCCACACTTGCCACCATCGCATTAACACAAGTCTCAACGACGAATCCCGGTGTGACGCTGGATGTAACCACAGGTGCAATCAATGTTGCGGTGGGAACGCCCGCTGGTAATTACACAGTCACATATCAAATCTGCGACCAAGTCAACCCAACATTTTGCGATACCGCCATAGTCAGTGTTCCAGTAGTGGCGATTAATGCTGTGAACGACATAGGTTCAACAGTGAACGGCACAACAGGCGGACAATCGTTTGCGGACGTTTTAGTTAACGATACGCTAAACGGCAATCCCGCGACATTGGCGAATATAAGCCTGACACAAGTTTCCACAACTAATCCCGGCGTGACCTTGGATGTGACAACGGGCGCGGTGAATGTCGCGGCAGGTACGGCGGCGGGAAACTACACGGTCACATACCAGATTTGCGACCAAGCCAATCCCGCGATATGTGATACGGCGACTGTGAGCGTCCCGGTATCTGCCGCGCCAATCGTTGCCGTGGATGATATTGCAACAGGTGTGAATGGCGTTACGGGCGCGATAGGCGTTTTGAACGTGTTCAACAACGATACATTAAACGGGGTGGCAATCGTTCCCAGTGATGTGACATTAACTGAAACGGTTCCAGACCCAAGCGGCGCGTTGACTCTGAATCCGGATGGTTCTGTGGATGTCGCGCCTGGAACGGCGGCTGGGACGTACCAACTGACTTACAGTATATGTGAGGTGTTAAATCCGACGAACTGCGATACGGCGATGGCGCGTGTTACTGTTGGATTGCCTGCCGCTCCGATTGCTCAGGATGACAGCACAACAACACCATTCAATACCCAGGTCACACTGACCGACATCACAGCCAACGATACAGCCTTTGGCGCGGGCAATAGCATTCTGATCAATACGATTGATCTTGATCCTTCGACTGCCGGTCAGCAGACATCATTCACAGATGCGAGCGGCAACCAGTGGAGTGTAAATACCACAACGGGTGACGTAACCTTCACACCCGCCGCGAATTACACTGGAATTGCCACCATTCCATACTCGGTACAGGACGCGGCCGCGCAGACCGCGGCTGCGAATCTATCCGTGACAGTCGGTCCGCCTGCCAGCATAAGCGGCGTGGTCTTCAATGATTTGGACCTCAACGGCTTGCAGACTGGCAGTGAACCCGGCATCACGGGGGTCACAGTGAATTTATATGACGGAACAGGCACAACCTTGATTGCAACTGTAACTACCGGAGCGGGTGGTACTTATAATTTCCCGAATCTCAGCGCGGGAGACTATATCGTCGTTGAAACCGATTTGGCTGGCTATGTCAGTTCAACGTCCAACAGTGTTCCAGCCACGATCATCGCAGGTGGCTCCGCAACGGTTAATTTTGGCGATTACCGACTTCCGAATACAACGCTATCCGCCATCACCGGCACGGTCTTCAACGATGCGAATGGCAATGGAACGATGGATGCAGGCGAGACAGCTTTAAGCGGCGTTACTGTCGAACTCAGGAATAATGTTGGGGCGGTGATCGCCACGACCACTACCAATGCGACAGGCGGTTATAGTTTCACGAGTCTTCCCGCTGGCACGTATACCATCACTGAAACCGATCCAGTTGGCTACATCAGCACAACACTTAATAACGTTGGGGTGAATTTGAGCGCAGGCACAAATGCCACGATTAACTTCGGCGATCAAACCAGCGGCGCGGCGATCATCGCTGACCCGGCGGTCACAAAGTTTGGCTCACCGACCAGCGCCAGTGTTGGCACTGCAGTTGTTTACACGATCACAGTTGGGAATAATGGAAATGCCAACGCGACGAACGTTGTTTTGACCGACACCAAACCCGCGTTCCTGGATATTATCTCGATCACGATCTCCCCGAACCCCGGCTTGACTCCTGTTATCTCAGGCAATACCTTCACGATCAATTTTGGGATAGTCGCGCCGACAGACTCCTACGTGATCACGGTGCTGACGCGCGTCAATTCACTCGGTCAGCCTCCGGGCGGTTCGAACAATGTTTCCATCATCACCAATTCAGTAACGGATCGCCTCTTCAATAATACATCTGTCGCCGCATTGCAAATCGTTTCCAGCGGCGGGGGCGGCGCGGGGAATAATTTGAGGGCATCCGCATTGCCCAACACTGGTTTTGCGCCAAATGTTGTGACCTCGGTTGGGGCGCAGCCTGAAGACATGAACTATACTGCCACAGATGTCCTGCTTGAAATTCCCAGCCTCGGCGTCAAAATACCTGTTGTGGGCGTGCCGTTCAAAGATCGGGAATGGAACGTGTCCTGGTTGGGCAAAAAGGCTGGATGGTTGGAAGGAAGCGCATTCCCATCCTGGGACGGGAACAGCGTGTTGACGAGTCATGTGTATCTGTCCAATGGCTTGCCCGGTCCGTTTGTCAATTTGAATAAACTCAAATTCGGCGACAGGATCGTCGTCCATGCTTACGGACAGAAATATATATTTGACGTGCAGACCAATGTCGTGGTTGAAGCAAATAACAAGACTATCTTCAAGCATGAAGAAAAATCCTGGCTGACGCTCGTGACGTGCAAGGAATACGATGAGAAGACCAAAACATATAGGAAGCGCGTTGTGGTGCGCGCAGTGTTGGTGAAGGTGGAAGTTGATAAATAAGTTATCTGACACAGAACGTCCCGAAGGTTTCCTTGAATAATATTGTTGAGCTCCCCGAACCTTCGGGACGGTGCGTAGCATCAGAAATAAATAAAAAGAACAGCGCTCCGTTTTGGGTAGCACCCCACTTAAGCGTGGAGTGAGATAGAAAATCTTTGCAAAAAAC
>CAZIYY010000067.1:0-23244 GCA_964543585.1 uncultured Anaerolinea sp.
TTTGCTCATGTTGATGCCCGTGCAGCCAAAAATTAAACGATCTAAAGGCTTGCCTTTGTAAGTCTATTTGCTCAAATGGGTTTAGAAATCCGAAGGGATGATGAACAATCCCTATTCTGATATCACAGGCAGAAATTGTATCTATTGCAGAGAGGAAAGCTCTCTCCCCCATAAGTAATTTTCCAAGATCATTTTTATCATCACCTTGTGCGCGCCAAGCCGAATTCATACAAACTAGACCAAGTGTTTTTTCATTAACATCAATCTTGTAAGCAGAAAATAATGGATGAGTCTGGATGCTATATTTGCTCTCTATTTCTCTCTTAAATTCATTGAAATTGTCTAATCTAGAAAATATTGCATCGTCATTCGGCGTCAAATTGTCGATTAGGCTGTTTACAGATTCTCGTGAAATAAGTTTTGCAACTAGCCCAGCTTCAATATAATCCTTAATTTTTCCTCTTTCTATATCATGATTTCCAGGGCAAAAAAAGAATCTATTATTATCAAGATTTACACTATCGAGAATCGGCTTTAATACATTGTTCCACGACGAATAAAAATCATCTTTATTGCCGTCAAAAACCATATCCCCCGAAAATATGACAAAGTCTGGATGCAAATTTGGATTACTTTCAATTAGTTTAGATACATCTTCTAGAAGCGCCTTCTGTACCACCTGAATGTCATTTTTTGTTCTAGAACAGTAATGTAAATCTGAAAGATGCAAAATGGTCAGCTTATTCATAATCACGCCCTTTCATGTTACAAACATTTAACAAATAATTGCCATAAATATACCCTCAATATCCACTAGGCGCAACGGCCTCTTTTCGAACTTTTGGGAACTACTATAGAATTGTAATGATCATCCTTGCATCTTCTCCCACTCACCCAGTTTCGCGTCCATCTCCTTTTGCACGCGCTCGTATTCTTATTTCAGCAAACCAGACAATTCCAAAATCTGTTTTGACCAAATCCCAGATTGTTCAGCGATCCGTTTTCTTTCAGAGGGATCAGACCAGATACGGTCCCACCGAATTTGCCATAAAGCCAATTGAACCTGCACATCCACCATCATTGCGGCAGTATTGATTTCCGCCTGTGCGGCCGTCCATTCGATGAACATTTTTGACTCATCAATCAGGCTTGCAACGGTCTCGCGGCTGGCTTCGTTTGCGGAAAAAGATTTGATGCGGCTTAGATTCGCGGCGAGTCCGCCTAGGCGAACGGACAGAGGGTCACGCATATACCTTTCTCGAATTTCAGTCCAAGCTTTCATAAAGTATTACTGCCATTATAGCAAACCATTATCCCTGCATCTTCTCCCATTCACCCAGCTTCGCATCCATTTCCTTCTGCACGCGCTCGTATCTTGCGGACTTCTTCCGGCTTCACAAACGGACTCTCCAATTGCGAACTCAGACTCGCCAGTTTGGCTTCAAGTTCTGCGATGGTATTCTCCAATTCCTGCAACAACGCAATCTTTCTTCTTTCCTCTTTCGTTTCCTTGCTTTTTGCGCGGCGGGCTTCGACGTTTGGATTTCTCGAATCAGGAGTTGCTATTTGCTGAATAGCAACACGCTCCTCTTCTTTCCTTCTTTCCTCTTTCATCTGCGAATACGTGCCGTTGAAGGCGATCATTTTCGATTCGTCGGGGTCGATCTCCCAAATTTGGGTCGCAAGCGCATCGATCAAATAACGGTCATGGCTCACCAGCAAAATCGTTCCTTGATAAGAATCCAATACGGATTGTAAGACCTCCTGTGAAGTGATATCGAGATGATTGGTGGGCTCGTCGAGCAATAATAAGTTTGTGTCTTGTAATGCAAGTTTAGCTAATGCCAGTCGTCCGCGTTCACCGCCGGAGAGCATGGCTACCAGTTTGAACGCGTCATCGCCGGAGAAGAGATATTTGCCGAGATAGTCGCGTCCCTGATAGGGGAGCATCGGTGATGCAGCCATGATTTCTTCAATGATTGTTTTAGAGGGGTCGAGTCCCTCGTGGGCTTGGGCGAAGTAGCCAACGTGTAGACTCGCTCCCAGAATCGCTTCACCAGCCAACGGGGCGAGGGAGCCGAGGATCGTCTTCAGAAAAGTTGATTTGCCCGCACCGTTCGGTCCAATTAATGCCGCGCAATCCTGACGTCGCAATTCGATATCAGGCGCAGAGAAAAGGATTTTTTCAGGGAGTCCCCCTTGCGGGTCAGCGGGATAACCCACTTTTAAATTTTTCGTGCGAATGACCAGATCGCCAGAACGACTCGTCGAACGCAAATGCAAATGCAGATCGGGCGTGACGCGCACAGGCGCGCGCAGTGAACGCACGCGCTTCTCGGCTTCCTCAACGCTGAAAGCGCTGGTCGTTGTCTCCACATCCAACTGCGACCAATTCGTATTGACCGCCGCTTCCATACCGACCTGTTCGATGGCTTGCACCACGCGCGAAAGCCGCTTGAGTTTACCTTTGGCTTGCAATGTGTTTTGCCCAGCAATATTTTTCTTGATGTACTCAAGTTCCTTTAAAAGTTTTTCCTTCTCGCTTTCAAAAATTTCAAAGCGATGGTTCCAGCGGATCTCGCGCTCGTTCAAATAGATGCTGTAATTGCCGCGATAATATTCCGAGCCGCTCACTGCCATCTCGAGCAACGCGTTGCAGGCATGGTCGAGAAAATAACGGTCATGTGAAACGATGACCGCCGCGCCTTCCCATTGCGTCAGATAACCTTCCAACCATTCAACGGCTTTGATATCGAGATGATTGGTCGGTTCATCGAGCAACAACAGATCGGGATTGGATAACAACAGCCGCGCAAGATGCGCACGCGTGCGTTGTCCGCCGGAAAGATGATCGAGCGACATATGAAAATCGGATTCATCGAAGCCGAGACCGGTGAGCACTTGCTTGATGCGGACTTGATAGACGTATCCGCCGCGCCGCTCGAACTCATGTTGCACGCTTCCATACCTAACCAATGCCAGTTCGCGTTTAATTGAGTCTGACATTTCGCTTTCAAGTTTTTCCAGCTCCTCCTGCATGCGGATGAGGTCCGCGAACGGTTCAAGACACACGTCCCATAACACGCCCTTGAGTTCAAAGTCCGCTTCCTGCGAGAGATAGCCAATGCGCAAGCTCTTCGCGCGCGTGACAGTTCCTGAGGAGGGCTCTTCCTGTCCAATAATGATGCGTAATAGAGTCGTCTTGCCGATTCCGTTAGGACCAACGAGCGCCAGCCGCGCGCCCTTGGCAACGGTAAATGAAACCCTAGCAAAGATGTCTTCCGCGCCGAAGGATTTGGAGAGGGAACTTACAGTAATCAGTGACATAGTGAGGAGTAATCAGTTTTTCAGAGAGGAGTGTTGCGTGTTTCGTAAATGGTAATTTGTAATTGCACCCCGAATTATAAAGCGGAAATTACTTATTGCTTTTTGGTGATTCTGATAGGATAATGGCGTAGAATGAATAATGGATAACAAAAATAAACAATCAGAACAAGATAATTCAAAATATAAAATCTTTGCTATTTCAAGCTTGGCAATGGGCGTTTTGAGTTGGTTGTTTTCTGTGATATTTATAGCATATTGGTACTATGGCATTGAAATTAATCATGTTTTGGGGAAAGCGATAGGTTCGTTCGTTGTAGATTCTGTTTTTTATGCTGGGCTTTTGGCTTTTCCACTAGCTTTGGCAGGCACAATCTTTGGTATGAAAAGCGTGAATAAGGCGATGGAAAGAATAGCAGGTACTGGGATTGTGCTGGGAATAATCGGAATTATGGCCGGAGTTTGTTGGTGGTTTTTTATTATTATTGCTTTACTAATGGTTTCATTTGACTAATCTACAAGCATGCACAATCAAGACTCGTGCCATACTACGCATCAAGCGATGATAAATGCTTGTGATAGGCGGCGGTTAGATTCATTTCAATGTCAGCGTGGAGCGGCGTGTCTTTGTATGGGTTTTTCTCCGCCTCTTTGAAAATAAATTTGGCACAGGTCTCGCATAGGAAATATCCAATCAACACGCCGCGTGCGCGATAGATGAAGGCGTTGATTGCCACTGCATTCTCGCCTTTCATCTTTATCACACCGATTGGTCGCGCCATACAGGCTGGGCACAAGTCGCCGTCATAGAACCAGAACGATTTAACGGCATCGCCAAATTGCGCCTTCGCCCGCGTGAACAATGTGTTGAGAAGTTGGTCAGCTGCCGCTTTGGAATCGTCCGCTGGTTTGTTGTGTCGCCTTGATCGCGATGTCATGGGTGAATTCCTTTATTTCGGGTTTCTTCTTTTCAGCCATTCAACTTTTGCGAGTTCGGTTACATCTTGAAATTCGGGATCGCCAGTCATGACAATACCATCCAGATTCTGCGCGGCAACAATGACAAAAGCATCTGCATATGAAATGGGGTGGTTGGCTTTGATATGTGCGGCGGCAAAAACGGTTTGATCATCTGCCGGAAGAACCTCAACGGGCATTTCCTGGATTAGTGCCAGCGTATCCTGCGCTTTAGAAAAACCATGTTTGCGTTCGATGTTGTAAACGACCTCACCAAGATTGATAATGGAAATAAACGCGCGAGCTTTGCCGTCTTTGACATCCTGAAGAATTTGCTCGATTCGCTCGGCTCCCGGTTCATTTTCAAAATAAGCCATAAAAGCAAAGGCATCCAGAATGTACGTTGCCCGTTTAGCCACTGGCAAGCCTCGTGTCTCTTTTCTTCTCCAACTCACGGTCTTTTTTTAAGTCCTGCGCCATGGAAGAATTACCTTTCAAGAAGCCTCTGCCTTGCTTGATAGGATCTTTCACAGCCGGGACAATAGCAAGCACACCACCATAATCAACAATGACAACTTTTGCTCCAGCGCGTAGATTGTATTTTTTACGATATTCGGCGGGGATGACCACCCAGCCTTTGTTTGAGATTGTTAAAACCATCGAAACTCCTTTGTTATACGTTACGTGAAAAAAGTATAACACGAATTGAATGAGTCATTTCTCTTCATCCTCATGTGTATCAATATGCCCAGGTTTCTCCTTCCCCAACTCCAATGACCTTTGATACGCTGCCCACACGGCACGCGAAATCGCGGTGCGGAAACCTGCCTTCTCCAAATAATACAAGGCCTCTGCAGATGTTCCTCCCGGCGATGTCACTTGATTGCGTAACGTTGCAGGATGGCGAGCGGCCTGTTGATAAAAAGACGCGGAGCCTTTGATCGTCTGCAAGACAAGTTGTTCCGCGATGCGGCGGGGGAATCCCATGTGCACGCCGGCATCGATCAATGCTTCGGTGAAGAGAAAAACATACGCGGGACCTGAACCAGATAACGCTGTAGCCATATCCAAATAACTTTCGTCTTCAACGAAGACTTCATCTCCTAACGCGCCTAAAATTGCGCGCGCGGTCTCTTGCTGTTCAGCGTTCACTTCTTTTGAACAAGTCCACACTGTGATCCCCTCACCGATTTGACCCGGCGTATTCGGCATCGAACGCGCCACGGATTTATGCTTCAGCCCAGCGCTGATCTTCTTGATGGACGCGCCCGCGATAATGGAAAGAACGAGCGCATCTGAATGAATGCCCTTGAGCCCCTTCATCACTTCGCTGAGACGCTGCGGTTTCACGGAAAGCACTACCACGTCTGCTTGCGATGTGGCAGAGGCATTATCGATTGTCGTCTTGATACCATACTTCTTCTGCAACTCCGCGCCGCGTTCCTCGCGCGGACCCGAGGCAACGATAATCTCAGACTTTGCCAGTTTCTTGCGCAATAAACCCGCGATCATGGCTTCCGCCATTACGCCTGGACCGATGAAAGCAATCTTCTTTTTTAGCATAGGTTCCTCCAAGTCCATTATAAACAAAATGAGTGGACATTTCGTCCGCTCATCAATTAACAACTACCAATCACCGATTTTTTACGTATACGCCATCTGCTCAACACGCTGCTTCTTCACCTGCCTCTTGGCATTCTTTGTCGCGAGCATGTTATCCCGTCGGTTTTTCGCAGAGCGGATGATCAACTTCAGGAATTTGTTATGGTTGTAAACAGGGTCGTTGATCAACGAGAAGTCTGCGGAGCCCGGTTCATCGGGCGCATAGAAGATTCCGCAGTTCGGGTTGATCTCGAGCATAAAGATCGTGCCGTCCGCGCCAAAGCGATAGTCACAACGCGCATAGCCATTCCCGTTCATTGATTTGAACAGGCGCGTTGTCTGCTCGCGCAAAACCTTTTCGATGCGCGCGTCTTTCACGGCGGCAACGGACATCTTTTCGTATTCAACCCACTTCATGTTGTAATGCTTGAACGATTCACCTTCCGGGAAGATGAACTCAACGGGCTTGAACGTGATGGGATTCTTCGGATCATCCGGATTCTCCGCAATGAGACACGTAAACTCGCGTCCCTCGATGAACTCTTCGAGCAGCGCGCGCCCAAACAGCTCGATCTCGCGTCCAGTCTGGACTTTGAGTTGATCCACGTTCTCACAGCGTGAGTCGCGCGTAATGCCCACGCTGGCATATCCATGCGGTGGCTTGACGAGGACCGGGAAGCGCAAGCGCTTTGCAACGCGTTCCACATCTTCAACGCGATCCACCATCACCCAGTTCGGTGTGGGGACGTTTGATTTCTTGGCATAAGCTTTCATTTCCTGGCGTGACGGATCAAAGAAATTTGAGTCAGCGCCGGTAAATGCCGCGCCCAACTTTTCCATGATCTGCACAAGACCGATTCCCGAAAGCGCGTCATCGGGTGTGCCGTCACATAGATTGAAGAACACATCCACGCCTTCGTTCATCAGGTCGCGAATTTGTTTTTCAACGTTCTTTGGGCTTACCTGGTGATGCTTCCATTTGAAGCCATTCATATGCGGCGAAGGATCGTATGGCTTGTCGTTCGGATCATCAGGCGTGCTTGATAATACACAGAGATACATGTCGGTTCCTTTTCTTTGTTTCAATCAATCAAGATGATTATGTGTTGTTATTGATTTATCTTGATTGCATTATATATTCATCATGCATCATGTTGTTTGATTCTTTTTTATCATTGATTCAACGAATCTATTAATTGAATCGTGCAATAATGATATACAACCATATAGATTGTATCTATTATTCAATTTATGTAAAGGTTTTTTGATGATGATTAACTTTAAAATTTTGTTAGAATTAATTCATAAATCAAGGATAATTTAATTAAATGATTCAATAAACGTTATCTTGATGAAGATCCAAAATAAAATTTTATGTTTGATATACAATTAAATGTATTTGATATCTTATTTATGCATAATCCATCCATTGAAACAGATCAATATTCTATGATGGTTATCCATATCATTCGCGTGTTTGGGATTAGAATTGGGTTTGAGAATAATATGACACTTCACTCTGAAATCTTTGAACAGCCCGAACGACTCGCCTCACTGCTTGACAAACAAAAACAGACTGTCGTTGAGATCGCGAAAGCCATTCAATCGCGAAACATACAATACGTATTTCTCGCGGCGCGCGGAACGTCGGACAATGCTGGAAGATATGCAAATTATCTTTGGGGCGCGCATAATCGCCTGCCGCTTGCGCTGGCAACTCCTTCGTTGTTCACGTTCTATCAAAGCCCGCCGCGTTTGCAGAGCGCGCTTGTGGTGGGCATATCACAATCAGGCCAATCGCCTGATATTGTCAGTGTGCTTGAAGAGGGGCGCAAACAAAATTGCCTGACCCTCGCCATCGTCAATATCCCGGATTCGCCGCTTGCCAAGGCTGCCGATTTTGTCCTTGATATACAGGCAGGCGAAGAGAAGGCTGTTGCCGCGACAAAAACATATACCACCGAATTAATGGCAATTGCCATGATCTCAGCCGCGCTCAGTAATTCAAACGACCAATGGAGTGACCTTGCTTCTGTCCCTAGATGGGCGGAGAAAACACTTGAACTAGATGAAAAGATCACTCAGATGACCCAACGCTATCGTTATATGAGCCAGTGTGTGGTGCTTGGGCGCGGCTTCAATTACGCCACCGCGTTCGAATGGGCGCTCAAACTCAAAGAGTTAACCTATATCATTGCCGAACCATATTCATCCGCCGATTTTCAACATGGCCCCATCGCGATGGTCGAAGGCGGATTCCCTGTGCTTGCCGTTGCGCCAAAAGGCAAAGTCCATGATTCAATGAGGGACATGTTGACCCGCCTTCGCAAGCAGAAGGATGCGGAACTCGTTGTGATCTCGGATGATACAGATTCGCTCGCGCTCGCCCAATCGCCGATCAGTCTCCCGCCTCAAATTCCCGAATGGCTGACTCCGTTGGTGAGCATACTCCCCGCTCAATTATTCGCGTGCCACCTTACGCAAGTCAAAGGATATGATACCGAGAAGCCGCGTTCGATCACAAAAATAACAGAGACGCATTGAAATGTGGGGGGTGCGGGTGAGAAATTCTGATCGCAAACAATGAAAAACATCCGAGGCCTTGATGACATCGGATGTTTCATTGCTGTCACGCAGGTCGCGTTTCAAACGTGACTTAGGGGATGACCTTACATACCATTGCTCAAAGGTAGTGTGTGACTGCCGTGTTTGGTAGCAACAACCGCAGGGTCATGACCCTGCGGGAGCATAAATTGCGTAACGTGAATTACTGCGTCGCTTGCGTCTGCTCAGGTACAACAATCGCCATGATCAGATAGACGATCGCGATGCCGCCAAAGCCCGTGAAGAAAGCCAGCACAGCCAGCAGGCGGACAATGGTCGGGTCAATGCCGAGATATTCGCCCAGCCCCGCGCACACGCCCGCGATCATACGGTTGGACGTACTGCGAGTCAGTGATTTGTAGTTGGTGTTCATATAGCGCTCCTTTCAATGATTTCTACAAGGACATACGCAGTACTTCAATGAAGGTCGCGCAACTGACCCACTCGTTCTTAGGACGGGTGGGGCGCTATTTATACTTCCTGCTCTCCAAAAAATTCGCCACGGCTGCCCAAAGCAACGCCAGCCCGATCATCAAATAGACGACTGCCTGCAAGCCCAGCCACTGGAGTTGTGAGAATCCAAAGGCAGTGAACAAGATTCCAACAATTCCATAAAAAATTGTATTCCGCATATAGTCCGCCCCGACGCGTTTGGATTGCAAAATATTCTTTTGCATCAGCAACTCCATCGCGCGGACTTGTTCTTCATGCAGGTTTTTGCAGGCTAAAGAGTCGCCCGCCAACGCGGCGCAATCGGAACAAATTCCACGCTGGCAATATTTGCAGAGTCCAGTCGCGGGTTTATCGGGATGGTAGTAACAGTTCATCATCCTCTTAACAGAAGGCCTGACGGGTTTTTAAAACCTGTCGCCTAAATTTTGCTCATAATAAGTGGAGACTTCTTTCAGAAATAGAAAACAAGGGCTGGGTTTGAACAAATTGGGCTCGCTAGCGAAAAGATGGATGCCTTCGTTCGTCCGCCTTATTCCGATAGTTGCACTTCGGGCATGGACAGCGAGTCGTAGTTCTGTTCGTCGTTATAGACGATCACGACATTGCTGTTTCCATCCGCTTCGATGGTGTAACCGATGATCTGACTGTGGAAGCCGATCGCTGAACTGTTTCCCTTAATGATGATATGCGAGGCGGGCGCCAGGATCGTGCCTTTGATCGCTGAGCCTGCCCCGCCGTTGAGGACAACCTTGCTATCATTCTTCATTGGGAGGTAAATGAGCAGCCCGGCGTTGTCGCCACTGTTCGGCGCGTCGAGTATGATTTTCGAATTGCTGAAGCGCACTTCGCCGTCTTCCACTTTGAAGACGACGTTATGCCCTTCGATATCTCCGTTGATATTTATTCCGTTGCCGAGGCAGTAAACTCCCGCTCCAAGATGTGTAACGCCCTCAGGTGGGAATTCATCCCCCCATTCCCCTGAACTCATGGATGTGCCGTCTTCGCTGACCTCCGCGATTTTTCCGCGGCATCCCACTTTTGGCATGAAGAATGGCGGCGGATAACTGATCGGACTTGCGCCGATTGTCACAGCTGGCGTGAGCAGTTGTGGTTTTTGAACGGATGCCGCGCCAACGACTTCTATGAAATGTCCATCATTAATGCGAATACTGCCGCTTCCCTGTTGCATGAATGCGCAAGTATCGTTGTTGGAATTGACAAACACGCCGCCACCCGTAATGTCGAGCGTAGCCTCCCCATGAACCCAGAAGGATTTCCGGCTGGCGCAGTTGCTGGTCGGGGCAAGGCTTACAACCGCCGTGCCATGCATGAGCTCCATAATTTCAGGATATTTAGTGCGCGCAACCGCTTCCACAATATTGGTTATTTTGTCCCTGCCGACAACACGCGCAAAATAAGTATTAACGTTAGAGATGATGATGATTTGAATGTATTCAACATTGCCCGCATGGGGACCATCCTTGGGCGGACTATAAAGCATAACAATGTTCGTGACGCCATCATTGTTGTATCCATTTTGAGCCGCGGAGGAGAGTGCAGCGGATACCACATCCTCTCCACCGCGGATGCGGGTGAGCGCGGCTGTAAGTGCCGCTGCGTCAGCCGCGTTTTGCGCGGTGCGGCGGTCAAGGAATGCTTTGCCGCCATCCACGACCAGTGCCACAATGCCTACCAGTCCCACTAAAGCGAGCGCGATAATAATCAATGCCTGACCGCGTTCCGATGGATGAGTATACATAATAGGTCTCCTGCGATTTTACTTCATTCCCCCGGGAAATTAAGTTACGGAATGAGCCTGTGCAAAACTTCGACTACCTACGATGCAACTCCGGACACAGGCTCATCTGGTAGAAAATCCATGCCTGGATAATCATCGGTTACGGTATCGATTACTTAGCCAGTTCAATCCCAGGATTGGTAGTCGCGACCGCATTGTTTGCCTGATTGTACGTGATATCTACGTATCCGCCGCCGGTAATGGTCATATCATAACCGATAATCTGGGTATCCAGGCTGAACGAGTTACCAGAACCATTCAATGTGACATGGGAGGAAGGCGCCAGGATGGTTCCAGTAAAAATGGATCCGTTATTTCCCGTGATCGTAACATTCGCCTCGTTAGTGGGTGGGACGTATATCAAATAGTTGAGGAATTGTTCGGGGTAATCGTCAGCTAAACTGCTTATGGCATAAATCTCCAGGGTAGATCCGCCATTGAATGTAACATCACCATCGGGAATATAGAAGAAAGCGCCTTCGCTATCGCTATCATGAATATCGTTCTCGTTCAGATCAGTTGTGATCACCCAATTTCCGTTCAAACTTATTCCATTATGAAGGCAGTAAATACCTTTATGTAATTTTAGCGTTCCGGATGGACTAACATTCGGAAATGTCTGGTTGCCAGAAATATTGAAATATCCTGGCCAGGCTTCATAATTGCCGCCAGAACCTGTAATTGACCCAGCTTGAGAACAATCAGGGTTAGGTAATTGATACTTGGAAGCGTCAACCTGTGATCCGCAATTACCATCGGGATAAGGACTGACACCCGTAACATTACCTGGAACACCGCCAACCACGCAAACGCCTTCATCCGTTGTCACTAGGTTGCTATTCCCGTTGTCCGTAAAGGCGGGATTGCAACTTGAGTTAACAAAAATGCCCGAATCATTTATGATTGTAGT
The DNA here is from genome assembly GCA_964543585.1 of uncultured Anaerolinea sp. GTDB lineage: Bacteria > Chloroflexota > Anaerolineae > Anaerolineales > Villigracilaceae > Defluviilinea. Next base: position 11,649 of record CAZIYY010000067.1, read on the forward strand.
GCCGTTACCGCCAATTGTAAAAGGATCGTTCGGATCGCCTGCTGACCGACAGCCTTCCATGGTGGAGACCAGTGCCTTGCCGTCAAACCATGGTGTGACTTCCGGGATGGATGCGCGCGCTATGGCTTCGGTGTGATTGGTCACTTCTCGCCACCCAATGATCCGAGCAAAGAATAATCTAACTGTGGAAGCAATACGCACCTGAACGTATTGATCCTCGGTGCCGGCCGCCAGGTTTGCGCATGTAGCATTCGCATCGCTGCACAGATAAATCTCAACTGTGCTGCCCGTTGCGTTGCTGTATCCATTAACTTCGGCGCGGTCCCAGCCGGCCTGCTCCCAACTGGCGTTTCCGCGCGCTCTGGCAAGGGCAGCAGCCAAAGCCGCTGTGTCAGAGGCATTCTGGGAGTGTCGACGGTCTGAAAAGACCATGCCTCCATCAACTGCAAGAGCCGTAAAGGCAAACAAACCAACAGCTGCCAGTGCAATGACGATGAGCGCCTGCCCACCCTCTTTAAAAATAAATTGTTTTTTCATATTTTCTTTCCAACCGGGATATTACGGACAAAAGGGACTCAAGATCGTATCTGTTACGGTCGCAGTAAGTGGGATTGTGGAACTGCCGATAAATTGAGGAATGAAAGGCATAAAGATCTTGTGATTGTAAGAAACCCTCACCTCTATTCCATCACCTTCACATGCTGAACCAATGATTGTGGGAGTGACGGTAACAAGGCTGGTGTCGCTGAGATCAATGGGTGAAGTTGATGCCGCCCGCACACGGGCTTCGACGCCTGCCAAATCGTTAGGCTTCATGGAACCGTACAGCGCCCCTTCCTGCGCGGCATCGCGCAGTTGCACAAATTGAAAGAACGCCAGCCCGAACTCGACCGCTCCTGCAAGCAGATAGACGAGGATGAGGATGCTAAGGGCAAGTTCCACCAGGCTTTGGCCGCGTTCACTTTTGATCTTTTTCATGGTTTCTCTCTTTATACTCTATTACTGATGTTACGCACCGTCCCGAAGGTTTAAGCAGTTCGAAAGCATTCTCTTCAAGGCTACCTTCGGGATGTTCTATGTAAAAGGGGGTCTGCTAATCAGGACGCGTCAATCGGATTGCAGCCCGGCGTTGCAAGGTTGATGGTAATATGCTCCGTGCCATTCAGGTTGTCATAGGATTGATGGAATGTAAACGTAATTGTAGAACCGCCGACTGGGACGAAAGAGGTCGTTGACGGAGTGATCGTAATGCTGGATGCGCTACTGGAGCCGCTCCATAATTGACTTCCCAAATCCACGGAGTTCAATATAAGAGTTTTGTCGGCGCCTGTTTGATGACCTTTATATTCATACCAGGCTACGAAGACATTCTGAATTTGAACTGGCACTGCCGCGGAACTCGTGATGGTCATGCTCATTGTATTGCCGGAATATGTTATCGGACCATGTGTAATAACGCAACTTGTCAGGCTTGGGATTAGGGTTGGAGTCAAGGTTATCGTAGGTGTATTGGTTATAGTTGGAGTGAAGGTGATGGTCGGCGTCAAGGTCTTGGTTGGAGTCAAGGATGGGGTTAGTGTATACAGCAGTGTGGGGGTTGGGGTTGAGGTCGGCGTGTTTGTCGGCGTATTTGTCGGTGTGTTTGTCGGAGTAAAGGTAAAAGTTGGCGTGATATTCACCCAGGGTTGAGGAGGAGCAGTTACCTCAATGGATATAGCCACAAGGATCGTGCGCGCACTCTCCGCTTTAATTGGATTAGGCGGAATGTGGGTTGTTGAGCGCTCGATAAAGGGCACCAACTTTGGGACAATTGGAAAGAAATCGCCGTCAATTATCACACGGATGCGGCTTGAATTGGTTGGATTGAAGGTGGTATCTATGGAACCAGTACAATATAGTACTTCGTTTAATCCAGCGCCAGGATTGCTGGGATCAGGGCCGTCATCGTGGTAGATGTAAATATCAGAATTATCAAAAGAATTTAGGAAGTCAGATTTGTTTGCGGCCGCGCGGATACCGTCACAGTCCCGATAACGTGGAACGCCTCCTGTCCCTGCGCCGGTTGCAGAGCCATAACGCACTGCCTGTCTGCTGGCAGTGACAACGGTGGAATACAGGAACAGCAATCGTCCCGCTTCCAGGATGCCGTATAACAACATAAGCAGAATCGGCAATGCAATGGCGAACTCGACCATTGCCTGTGCCTTGCTCTTTTGGGAATGAAGTTTCTTCGATTTCATGGTTAAAATTCCTATTCTAATAATCCTGACTATTAGTTTAATGGCTGTGTTGTATAGTCCAATGCGACATTCGTACTAAAAAGAACCCACACTTCTGCAAATCATAAGAAGAAAAGAGCATAAAGGGACCCAATGATGAGGGAAGGTCCATAAGGGATGAATGTCATTAGCGCATTGTTTTTGTAGCGGCTGGCGAAAACCATGCCAATTAATGTCAAGATGCTGATGCCGCCTCCAACTAAAACGCCATAAGTGAGGCCAAATAAAATGAGCGGCCAGCCAAGCATGAGACCCAGCACACCCGCCAGATATACATCTCCGCCGCCGAACGCTTCTTCCTCATCATCAGCCTGACCAGCGGCTTGCATTCTGCGCGCGCGATACCGGGCAACGAGTTCACCCAATTTATATATCACGAACATCACGCCAAAACCGAATATTCCTCCGAGCAGTGATTTTCCTGCGCCAACTAATAGACCATCCGATTTGCTGTAGATATACGTGCCGACAATCCAACCTAATATCGCGCCAAACAGGCTGGTGGGGTGCAGGATCAGGCGATGCTCAAGATCTATAACGGTAATGATTCCAAAGTAGGTCAGCACGATCATGACAAAGGGAATCTCAAGCAGTCTTGACGGGAACAGCCAAAAGTACGCGAAAGAGGCGACTGCCAAAATCTGCACCAGCCATGTTCGGAGGCTCCGCATCCTTCCGCATGATCGGCACGCGCGCAGAGTCAGATAGTCCGCCCACGAAAAAGGAGTCTGGCAGTGGGGGCATGTGGGCTGGCTGAAGCGGCGGGTTTGTGGGAGAACGTCTGATGCGTAATTCACAAACAGGCCGCTTATCCAGCCGAGAACAATTGGGATCACCAGGGTAAAATTCATCCTTCATATTATAGTCCAATTAAAATGCCCAGGATTAATTACAATAGCGTGTAAGTCAACTGTAATGTGCTTGCCGAAGGGTATTATCTGCCTTACAATCTCGGCGATATTCCCCTGGAGATAAACGTGGAAAAATTTGTCATTGAAGGTGGGGCTCCATTAAATGGAGAGGTAACCCCCGCAGGAAATAAAAATGCTGCGCTGCCTCTTCTTGCGGCCTGCCTGCTTACAGACGAACCGATCATCTTACGAAATGTGCCGCAGATCAAAGACGTGACCGTGATGCGGAATCTCATCGAAAGCCTGGGCGCGCAGGTTGACGACCTGGATGCCACTTCGTGGCGCATCACGTCGCGCGACCTTCGGCCTGCGGGCCTGGACCCGGACCTTTGCCGCAGCATCCGCGCCTCCATTCTGGTGGCAGGTCCCATGGCTGCGCGCGTGGGTGAATTCAAACTGCCTCCCCCCGGCGGAGACGTGATCGGCCGACGAAGACTGGATACGCATATCCTTGCCCTGCGCGCGCTGGGCGCGGACGTGAATTATGAGCGCGGTTTTTCTTTTAAGTCAAACGGTTTACGCGGCGCGGATTTCCTTATGGACGAAGCCAGCGTCACCGCGACGGAAAACGCCATTATGGCGGCGGTGACGGCGAAAGGCGATTCTGTGATCCACAATGCCGCGTCCGAACCGCATGTTCAGGAGTTGTGTCAATTTCTGAATGTGCTGGGCGCGCAGATCGAAGAGATCGGCTCGAACACGCTTCATATAAATGGCGTGCCAAAACTGCATGGCGGCGAGTTCACGATTGGGCCCGATTATCTCGAAGTGATCAGTTTCGTCGGCGCGGCGGTAGTGACGCGCGGCAGTGTGCGAATCAAAAATGCAGGCGTGAAGAACCTGAAAATGGTCGGTCATATTTTCGAGCGCATGGGAGTCAGATGGGAAGTGGAGAATGACGATCTGATTATTCCGGCTGGGCAGGAACTCAAAATAATCCCCGATCTGGATGGCGCAATCCCTGAAGTTAAAACAAACGTCTGGCCTGCGTTTCCAACAGACCTGATCAGCATCGCCATCACTGTTGCGACCCAGGCAAGCGGCTCGATTATGTTCCATGACTGGATGTTCTCGGGGCGCATGTATTTCACCGATAAGTTAGTCGGCATGGGCGCGAAGATCATCTTGTGTGATCCATATCGTTGTTTGATACAGGGACCGAATCAACTCTATGGTGAAAATTTGGAAAGCCCCGATATTCGCGCAGGCATGTCCATGCTGTTAGCTGCGCTCGCCGCGCAGGGACAGTCTACGATCCGCAATATCAGTCAGATCGAGAGGGGCTATCAGGATGTTGATAAGAAATTGCGCGCGCTGGGAGCGAAGATCGAGAGGGTGATGGAGTAGTCTGAAGGCAGGTGCCAGAAAGCAGAAAGCGGAATAAAAATTCTTGCCGCGAATTTTCGCGGATTGCTTTCTAAAAAAATTCCTGTAAATCCGCGAAACTTATACTACCAAAGGTGTCGAAGTATCCATGGCAAAGACGCCTTTGACCTACTTGCTCCTCAGTAGCATCTGATACAATGCGAGCGCGGTAAAATTCAGGCGCAATATGTCGTCTTGAATATGGAAGGAAATCTCAAGCGAGGAAATTTTATAAAGTATGTCTTCAAATGGAAATGCCAAACACGTAAAAGTATTGGTGCTGGGGTCGGGTCCCACCGGCTATTCTGCCGCGCTGTATGCCGCGCGCGCCGAACTCCAACCCGTTGTGTTGACGGGCATGCAGTTGGGCGGTCAAGCCGCTTTGACGTATACCATCGAGAACTATCCCGGCTTCCCGGATGGAGTCGGCGGCGCGCAGTTGGGCGAATTGTTCCAAAAGCAGGCGGAGCATTTCGGCGCGGTGACCGAGTTTGCATCCGCGAATTCAGCGGATTTATCCCAGCGCCCTTTCAAGGTGGAATCAGACAGCGGAGATTATCTGGCTGACTCGTTGATCGTTAGTACCGGCGCGAGTCCAAATCATATTGGTATTCCGGGTGAAGTGGAATTAACAGGGCGCGGCGTTTCTTATTGCGCGACCTGTGACGGCTGGTTCTTCAAAGACAAGAAGGTTGTCATCGTCGGCGGCGGGGACAGCGCGCTGGAGGAGGGTTTGTTCATCACGCGCTATGCGTCATCTGTGACGATCATTCACAGGCGCGAGGAATTTCGCGCAAGCCCGATCTTACAGCATCGCGCCAAGGAGCATCCGAAAGTTGATTTCATTCTCAATACGGTTGTCACGGAAGTCATTGGAACGAATAAACTCGAAGCCCTGAAGTTGAAGAATGTCAAGACAGGTAATGAGACCATCTACGAAACCGATGGCTTGTTCATCTTCATCGGCCATACGCCCAATACCGAGATGTTCAAGGGTCAACTGGAGATGAGCGATCTGGGGTATATCAAGGTCAACGACAAAATGGAAACGAACATCCCAGGCGTTTTTGCCGCGGGGGAGGCGGCCGATCCGCACTTTCGCCAGGTGGTTACATCCGCAGGCATGGGCGCGGCCGCGGCTATTCAGGCGACTCGTTTCCTCGAAGCAGAATCAGGCTAAGGGATTTGTTCTGCTCCTAATGGGTGGCTTGACTAGGCTGGCGTTGAGACGCGTGTGACAAAAGAGATTAATCGATTCATGATGCAAGAGAGATTTTATGGCTGCCACAGCTTACAAAGATGTTGTTGAAAAAGGCAAAATCCGATTGAAGTCCAGCGTGCGTTTGCCTGAAAAATAAAAGTATATGTGATTGTTCCTGAGTTGCAAGCAGAGAAAAAGAAAACTGCTCGCGTACCAACGCCGCGCCGGGCTTGATCCGGATAGCACTGGCACTGTGGTTGCGATCTTCTTGTGAGAAGGTTAAGAGCAGTGCCAATGGGATAGAATAAAAAGCCTTGCGAAGGTTTCGATCCCTCGGGTTCTACCCTCAGGACAAGACTTCGCAAGGATATATCGACCCTAAAGGTTGCGCAAACCTCTAGGGTCGATTTTGTTTTTTCATGAGAGTTAAGGTCGTGTCTGCATTTTATGTTATCGACAATTTTGTATGTTGTTGAGTGATGCTCTCCGCCATGCTAAGAAAAACGTAACTCTTTCCTCCTTCCATTCGTCTTGCATCTCGCGAATCCAAATAATCTCTACCGCTAATTCCCAGAGGGAATATAGATAGAGTGTAAAACCACTAAAAAATCCATACTTTGAAAGAGGGTTTCTTTTCATGAAAACATTGTTTAGTCTGACTGTCTTAACGAGCCTGATTATAGGCAGCCAATTCAACGCGCCGCTTCCTTCATTACCTGCACAGGTATCTACCGCAACGGCAACGCCGACGGAGGTTGTCACTGAAACGCCCGCAGCTGAACCGACTGCTTCTCCAACGGAAACAGTTGTGCCTGTCACAGAAACATCAACCCCTGTTGCAGAGACCGCGACCCCTGTCTCAACAGCCACAATGACGGCAACACTTCTTCCATCTGTTATCTCGACGCCTCCTAGCCTTTCACTTTATACGAACCCGGACTTTATCACGCCTGGCGGCAATCTTATGCTGAACTGGGTGATCGAAGGGATAACGCTCGTAGGGCGCACGCTGGTTTTACAAATCACCCTGCCCGCTGATTTTTCCTTGCAAGGTAGTAACGATGGCGTGTTCGATGAAGCCAGCCATGCCTTGACAATCCCTGTCAACGCTTTGAGCGGACAGATTCATTTAAGAACCGGGAATTCAGCGAATGATGCCGTATTTGATGCAGTTTTGTCTGAAGGCACAGAGACGCGCGCCAACACTAGCCTGTTTGTGCCTTTTCACGAGCAATTCGTGTTGGATCAAAAAGGAGGCACCATTGAGGCAATGGGAGGCAAGGTCAAAATCCAATTCCCGAAAGACGCGCTGACAGAGAAAGCTAACATCCGTATTGGGAATCCCTCCGGCAACGCAGCCCCTGTTTATTCATTATTGGGCAAGCCCTTTGAAATCAAAGCACATGGCCAGCAAAGTGGGAATGAACTCAAACAATTTTCAAAGGAACTTACAATCTCCATTTCATATGCCGATCTGGGCATTGCGGGTGAATCGGAAGGCGACCTGCATTTGTATTGGTATAACCCTGAGATCAAGGAGTGGGAAGCGCTTCCCAGCCGTGTAGATAAGAAAACAAAAACCCTGATTGCCTATACAGACCATTTCACCGTGTTCGATATGGATGTAAATAACTGGCAATCCTCGCATCTGCCCACTGTCGATTCGTTCCAGGTCTCGAACTTTACGGGCGCGGCCACTTATTCATTGCCGATCGAAGTCCCGCCGGGGCCGGGCGGATTCCAGCCCAGCCTGACGTTAAATTACAACAGCCAGGTTGTGGATCAATCCACCCTGAACACACAGGCTTCCTGGGTGGGCATGGGCTGGTCATTGGATACTGGCTCGATTGAATTGGATACGCATGGGACGCCCAACTCGAATGCCGATGATACACACCTGTTGAACGTCGGAGGAGTCAGCACGCGGATCGTAAAAGACCCCAGCGGGGTGTACCATGCCGCGGATGAAAATTTTTGGCAGATCAGTTACAACGGCATTTGGACCGTGAAGGATAAGCAGGGGAATACATATACCTTCGGCGAGGTATCCGTCTATCCATATAGGGGCGGCTGTGATGATACCTGGGCGACCCATCGCTGGTTGCTTACAAAAGTAAGCAACATTTTTGGGCAGGAAATCATATATACATACGCAGACCAGACAAATCAGGTTAAGTTTTATCAAAATTGTGTATGGGAGTTGGTTTGGCCAAACACTGCAACCTACCCAGAAACGGTGACCTATACAGTATCTCCCAATTCCAATGGAAAGTACCGCGTACGGTTTGATCGAGGGAGCGAGCCAAACCGGTGGGATTATCCAAGCGGATGGGATACTGATAAAGTCTTCCACACCTTCGAAAAATACCGCCTCCAAAATATCTACGTCGAGCAGGATTCGAATGGCGATGGGAATTTTGAGACTATCATTCGACGTTACCAGTTTGAGTATAAAGGCGACACAGACAGCGATAATATTTTCCCAGGCTACAGGTGGACAGCAGGAGGCAGGACGTCCACCCTAAAATCGGTGCGCCAGTACGGGGTCGGCGGCACGACCTCATTGCCTGCGACTACCTTTACCTATGGCGATAACCTGCACCTCACACGCGCGGACAATGGATATGGCGGAGCGACCGAGTTTGATTACGAATTGTGGTATTACTCTGCCAATGCGCGCAACTCATATACAGTAGAAGTGAAATTCGGACATTCTGGACATCCATGTAATTTTGATGCTGATGAGGACGCTCCCGCGCAGCCATGGGACGAGCGTCCAGGTGGAGGGGCAGGAGATATCGTAGACTGTGGAAACCAAGACGGCGTCCCAGGGAAAATGAATATATGGGGAAACACAACGGCAACGGCTGGCAACATCGTAAATCACGGTCAATCTGATTATGGCGTTAATCAGAGCAAGGATCTGGTGCGGCCTGGAGGCGTGTATAAACTTACAGCAACCATTACTAATTTGACATCCGGCATGAGCGCCCAGGTTGGATTGTATAATGGGGCTGGCGATGATTGGGGTACAGTTAATCCTGCGGATTCCACGTATATTGTCAAACTATCCCCCAATGCGTCCAAAGCGGAACCGCTGATCAAAGTGACTGGTGGCAATTGGACTGACAAATTCGCCACTGTCCCATATTTCAAGTTTCAATTGCTTACCTCTGTCTATCGAGTTGTCAAAAAGCGTGTGTTTTCTGGCAGTGGGCTGACTCAGTATTATGAATCTATTTATGACTACAAAAACAATGGGGTGGATACCGCCGGCGTGAACGACGCGGTGAATTCGCCCAATGGCACGTGCAGCCCAGGCAGTACCTACTGCTATCAATACTTTGAAAGTTTCTCCGAGTTTCGCGGCCACGCGCGTGTGACCGAAACAAGCCCCGATGGAAGAAAGACCGTCACCCAATTTCATCAGGATGATCTTTTAAGGGGCCGCCCAATTTCAGTGACGACGAGCGCTGGCTCATCGCCCCTTTCCCGCGTCGATTATTCCTACGCTTCCGTGCCTTTGCCCATGGCGGGCATTGGGGTGTTGGACTGCGGTTGTTCAGCGTCTTATATCGGGGTCAGCCGTAATTTTGTGTATACAGATGCCGTGGACAATAGCGTATATTCTGCTAACGGAAGTTCTACTTCCACCAGAACCGATTACGACTACGAATCGATGTACGGCAATTTGATCCTTGAGAAGGACCAATCCTTAAATGGTACCATCTGGGCGACCTACCGTCAAAAAGATCATATCTACGCCCCTAACAATTCAGCCACCCGTTATCTGGTATCCCTGCCTGTCGCGGACAGGGTTCTCGATCCAGCGGGAAATATCCTGGCGTCAACTCTATATTATTACGATGGCAATACCGGCGGTCCAGTGACTCCGCCTGTGGACGGGAAGTTAACCGCCATCCGCACGAGGATGAATCTGGCTGGAACCCAATTCAGCCAGGTCTCTTATGGTTATGATGCCTGGGGCAACCGCAACAGCGTTACGATGTATAGTGGTTACAGCACATCAAACAGTACCAGCCCAACGACTGGCGCGGCTGCGACAATCACGATCTATGATCCAACTTTTCACACCTACCCAATCAGCCAGACGACTCCTGCCACGCAAAATGCTCCATCTGGGTTAACCACCAACTGGACTTACGATTACACCCTCGGCGTGCCCCTTACCGAAAGCGACGCGAATGATTCAGCAGGCAACGATACAACCATCAGCGCAGCGTATGACGCGTTCGGGCGTATGACCAAACTCATCCGTCCGGGGGATAGTTCCGCCAGCCCGACGGTCGCGCTAGCATATCAGGATTCTTTTCCGTTCACTACAACCCTCACGCAGAAGATAGATAATACAAAATCTTATACCATCCAGCGCGTATATGATGGCATGGGCAGGCAGACCAAACTTGTCAGCGGGGGTTCCATCGTAGATACGATTTACGTCAGCCCAACCCAGACGAAACAAAGCCTGCCCTACTTCGCGGGTGAGACGCCTGTTTACACCACTTCCACTGTAGATCTTACCGCGCATACCACCACGGTGACCGCGCCGGATGGCGCCTCTACAGTCACATATACGGATGGACTCACGACCACAGTCACCGATGCGCGCGGCAACAGCACGACGACGCAAGCCGATGTGTGGGGCAGAACCGCCAATGTGATACCGCCCACGGGTCCCAGCCTGGCTTATACATACGATGAACTCAACCGTCTCGTCACCACCATACGTGGGGGCAACGTTACATCCTCAGTGGGAACCAACCCGGGCGTAACCAACCTCGTTTCGTGGTGGGGCATGAACGAAACCAGCGGCACGCGGAATGATAGTCATAGTACGAACCACCTGGCAGATACCAACACGGTCGAGCCTGCGGTCAAAAAGGGGAACGCCGCCGATTTCGAGAAGGATAATTCCGAATATTTAAGCAGGGCATCCTCCGCCCAACTGCAAATGTCCGCCAGCGACATTTACGTCGGCGCATGGATCAAAGCGGAAGATACGATGGTCTCGAACCCGAACGTCATTTCGAAACTGGGTGCGAACCGGGAATTTAATTTACGCGTCCTGCCATCGGGCGTTGTGCAATTTATTGTCTACGACACCGCAAATACAGGCTACACCATCGCCAGCACCACGGCGACAATCACCTACGGCGCGTGGTATTACGTGGAGGGCTGGACAGATAAGGCAAACCGAACCGTTTACGTCAACATCAACAACGGCACTCCTGCCAGCGCGACGTGGGCGGCTGGTGAAAACAGGAATGGAGCTGGTTCTGCGCCTTTGATGGTTGGCGCCCGTGCGGACTCAGCGGGAAATGGTGGGGAATGTTGGGATGGTTTGATCGATGAAACGGTTTACTACAAACGCAAGTTGACCTCCACCGAACGGACCTGGCTGTATAACAGCGGTAATGGACGCGCGTACGCGGACCTCGCTGACCCGTCTAGCCCGGGCGTAACCAGCCTCGTTTCGTGGTGGGGCATGAACGAAACCAGCGGCACGCGGAATGATAGTCATGGTACAAACCACCTGGCAGATACTAACACGGTCGAGCCTGCGGTCAAAAAGGGGAACGCCGCCGATTTCGAGAAGAATAACCTCGAATACTTGAGTAGGGCATCCTCCACTCAATTGCAAATGTCCGCCAGCGACATTTACGTTGGCGCGTGGATCAAAGCGGAAGGCCTGATGGTTTCAAGCCCGAACGTCATTTCGAAAATCGGCGCGAACCGGGAATTCAATTTGCGAGTCCTGCCATCAGGCGTTGTGCAATTTATTGTCTACGACACCGCAAATACAGGCTACACCATCGCCA
>CAZIYY010000068.1:0-23209 GCA_964543585.1 uncultured Anaerolinea sp.
CTCATACTATCTGCCGCTTTTGCCCGTCGCCCTCTTCCTCTGGCGTTGGCTCAGAGCGAGAAGTCCCAACTGGGTTCTCTTCTATACTTCGTGCGGTTTGGGTTACATCCTCATTGGCGCGACTGGCGCGGTAATCTTGGCGGCAATACAGCCGCCCTTGATCAAGGCGTATGCTCAAGCCTCGGCAGAACAGCGCGTAATGCTGGAGACTGTCTTTAATACAATTTGGAGCATGGTATACGGAGGCATGTGGAATATTCTCGGGGGACTTTTGGTGGGCACCTGGTTCCTCGGCATTGGCTTGCTCCTGCGGAGTGAGCGGCGCATCTTTAGCATCGTCAGCATGATCCTGGGCATTTCGGCGCTACTGGACTCGCTCGGATTCATCTTGGGCATCGAAGCCGTTGCCTTGCTTGGAGTCGCCATTTACGTTCTCCTTGCCCCGATTTGGACGCTCTGGCTTGGTATTGACCTGCTCCGCAAGCCCGTTCAGATTCAGACGACGTACAATTGAGAAGTGTTATGAATAAAATCTTGCATATTCAGCTTGCGCCCAACTATGTGTGCAGCCGACATACGTCACTGGTGGTTGTGAGATAATACAGGCAGCATGTGAGGCATAGTGTTCATTTCGTCTTCTTTCCCCCGTTCGAGTGCTCCATCGCCAGGTAGCGCCTGCCCATGAACCCCGAAAACTCCTGGAGCACGATCTTGCGCAGTCATTGGCTCATCCTCGCCCGCGCAGCATGGCTGGTCGTGGGCGCGCTGACGGTAGGTCTATTTGTCGCAGGGATTCAGGCCGAATACAGACAGCTTCAGCTTGGGTGCCCGACTCCTGTATGTGCAAGCATTGGAGGAGTCGCGCCAGTTGAGTTGTCTTTATTAGAAAAGTCTGGCTTCTCCCCCGAATTCTTCGCAGCCTACGGCATTGCACTGGAATTTATCCTCGCCCTGGTGTTCGTCGTGGTTGCTGCACTGATTTTCTGGCAAAGATCCTCCGATGGTCAGGCGCTGTTTGTGTCCTTCGCTCTACTGATCTTTGGGACGGCGACACAACCTTATGCATTACAGGCTTTGGTTGCAACACGTCCCGCCTGGAGACCGCTGGTTGACAGCCTACATTTCCTGGGTTCGGCTTCCTTCAGTTTGTTCCTGTTCATCTTTCCAGACGGTCGTTTTATACCGCGCTGGACGCGCTGGGTGGCGCTGGTTTGGATCGCCTGGCTGTTTCCTCGCTACTGGTTTCCCGATTGGCCCCCCTCCGAGTCTAGCACATGGCTTGCCTGGCTCAACCTGGTTGTCTGGTTGGGCGCTCTGGGCACGGCCGTGTATGCGCAGGTCTACCGCTATCGGCGTGTATCGAATCAGGTGCAGCGGCAGCAGACCAAGTGGGTGGTCTTTGGCATCGCCTTGGGTCTAGCCGTATTTCTTACCGTTAATATCGCCGTATCGGCTATCGTACCAGTCCCCACCTCGGCAGGCGAATTAACAACGCTCATGGTTGGAGCCGCTCTCATGAATAGCGCGTTGCTGCTCATCCCATTGTCAATCGGGATCGCAATCCTGCGCCATCACTTGTTCGATGTTGACGTGCTCATCAACCGCACGTTGGTCTATCTATCACTGACCGCTATCGTTGTCGGGACTTACATGCTCGTGGTAGGTTATATGAGCACACTGTTCCGTGTAGGAAATAACCTTGTTATATCAATCCTTGCAGCTGGCTCTGTCGCGGTCCTGTTTGCGCCACTGCGCGACCGCCTGCAACGCGGCGTCAACCGTCTGGTCTACGGCGAGCGCGACGACCCCTACACTGTGCTTTTGAAACTTGGTCAACGCCTGGAAGCCACATTCGCGCACGATGCTGTGTTACCCATCATTGTTGAGACACTAGCACAAACACTCAAACTTTCGTATGCAGCGATCATACTGGCGACGAAGGATCACTCGTCGAATCATGATTCGTTCACCGTCGCCGCGGCTTACGGATCACCTGCTGTTGAACCGATGAGTCTGCCGCTTGTCTATCAAACAGAGATCGTTGGGCAGTTGATCGTGGCACCGCGCCCCGGCGAATTGTTCAGCGCGGCTGACCGCCGCCTGCTGACTAATCTGGCGCATCAGACAGGCGTGGTTGCCCACGCTGTACGCCTGACCGCCGATTTACAACGCGCGCGAGAGAGATTGGTCACCACACGTGAAGAGGAGCGCCGCCGGCTGCGCCGCGACCTGCACGATGATCTCGGTCCAACTCTTGCCAGCCTGTCCCAGCGGCTCGACACTGCCCGCAACTTGATCCCCCGCGACCCGAAGAGGGCTGGCGCGTTGCTGGGCAACCTCAAGGAACAGGTCAAGGGAACGATCGCTGAAATTCGTCGTCTCGTATATGCACTGCGCCCACCGGCGCTGGATGAACTCGGCTTCGTTGGGGCGCTGCACGAACATATCGCACAATACGATCAGCCCGATGGACCGAATGTTTCATTGGAAGTGCCGGATGTTTTGCTCCCCTTGCCTGCGGCGGTTGAGGTGGCCGCGTATTACATTGTGCTGGAGGCGTTCACAAACGTTGCGAGGCATGCGCAGGCGCGCAACTGCTGTATCCGTCTTTCGGTCGCTGATGGTCTATGCCTGGAGATCAGCGATGATGGAAAGGGGCTGCCGCCAACGTACAGGGCAGGGGTGGGACATAACTCCATGCGCGAACGCGCGGCGGAACTCGGCGGCGAATACCACATTGAAAAGATCGCGACGGGTGGAATTCGGGTATGGGTAAGATTGCCCTTGCCTTCAGAGGAGGTGTGAATGATCGATCCAATTCGCGTGCTGATTGCTGACGATCATCCCTTCTACCGCGAAGGGGTGCGTACGATGCTGAATGCCGAGCCGGATATCGAAATTGCTGGTGAGGCCGCGAGTGGAGAGGAGGCGATTGCCCAGGTGGAATCCCTTCAACCCGACGTGATCCTCATGGATTTGAAAATGCCCGGCATTCAGGGTATTGAAGCCACACGGCATATCATGCGCTCCAGACCTCACATTGCCGTGCTGGTCATTACCATGTTCGAAGCCGACGAGACAGTTTTTGCCGCCATGCGCGCCGGCGCGCGCGGCTACCTGCTCAAGGATGCCGACCAGGAGGAATTGATTCGGGCAATCAAAGCGGTCCATAGGGGCGAGGCGATCTTCAGCCCTGCGATTGCCCAACGATTTATCCATTATTTCGCCGCGCTCAAGCCCACGGCGGCTAATCTGGCTTTCCCAGAGCTGACCGAGCGCGAGCGGGAGATACTTGGATTGATAGCACAGGGTCACAATAATGCTGAGATTGCCCAACGCTTGATGCTCCGCACAAAAACCGTGCAGAACCACGTTTCGAATATCTTCAACAAGCTTCAGGTCGCCGACCGGGCGCAGGCAATCGTGCGCGCACGAGAAGCAGGGTTGGGCTGATTCGTAAGAGGAAGGTCCCTGTCATTAGACAGATAAAAGGGTGGATGCGAATCGCCGACAGACGCGGTGGATTATCTTCAGGACGTTGCCGCATCAGAAGTTGCATGAAATATTGAGGCAATACAAAAGACTACGGTAAGCCAACTGCCTGCCGGAAAACAAAGTCCAGATAATTTTGATCGGAGGGTGGGGAGTGTGTGTTATAGGCTATCGTAATTGTGACTAGTAACGAGTTCCCTTATTTGGCTTGACAGAATAAATTATATATACTATTATATATAAGTATTTATATATAAGGATTATCTATGCTCGACTTTGCCCTACTCGGATTCCTCAATTACCGCCCCATGACTGGATACGAACTCAAACAGAACATGGATGGTTCGACTTCCCATTTTTGGAATGCAAAACTCAGTCAAATCTACACCACGTTGAAATCTCTCGAGGAGAAGGGGTGGGTCCGTTCCAGCGTTCAAGCGCAGGAAGAGCGACCTGATAAGCGAGTTTACACCATCACCTCTGAAGGCAAAAGCAGCCTGCGGAAATGGCTTGCTGAACCTTTGACTGAAGTGACGCCACACAAAAACGCGCTTCTACTCAAGCTCTTTTTCGCCGCGCAAACGGACAGGGAAACTATTCTCGCGATGTTACATTTGCAAAAAAATCTTCACAAACGCCAGGCGGATTTTTACCGTACAAAAACCCGCGACTTGATTCAAGGCATCCTGGGACAGAACCCATCCCTTGAAAAGGACGGAATATTCTGGGAAGCCGCCCGACGGTTTGGCGAACTGTATGAAGAGACTTATGTGAAATGGCTGGACGAGACCATTCATTCATTGGAAGAAAACCTGTAGTCAAAAATTTTGGTTTCGCAGGTCATGGAAGGAGTCAATATGACATATCTTTTGCTCAAACTGATTCACGTCATCGCCGTCATCCTGTTTTTGGGGAACATTATCACAGGGTTGTTTTGGAAGTTCCACGCTGACGGAACACGTGACCCGAAAGTCATTGCTCATGCATTCGAGGGAATTATCCGTGCCGACCGTTGGTTTACAGTTCCAGGAGTCATAGCCATCGTCGTCGCAGGGGTGGGCGCGGCAATATGGGGTCACTTCCCCATCCTAGGCACGGGTTGGATATTTTGGTCAATTGTGCTTTTCTCTATCTCAGGCGTTGCCTTTTCATTCAAAGTTGCGCCCTTGCAAGTACGCATTGCCAATATGGCGCGCGCAGGAATTGACTCGGGACAGATGGATTGGCAACTTTACCATGCATTGTCACGCTCCTGGGAAATTTGGGGATTGGTCGCGTTGGCCACGCCAGTTGCGGCTGTTGTATTGATGGTACTCAAGCCCAACCTGCCCGCGCTATAAACAGAACACGTTCAGGAGAAATCCATGCCATCCATTCTCGAAGTCCACAATCTTGTCAAACAATACGGCGACTTCGCAGCCGTCAAAGGAATTTCTTTTGACATCAAGGAAGGGGAGATATTCAGTCTGCTCGGTCCAAACGGCGCGGGCAAGACAACGACAATCTCGATGCTCTCGACTTTATACACACCGACATCAGGCGATGCGACCATCGGCGGGCATTCCATCACCAGAGACCCGATGGCGGTCAAGCAAGTCATCGGTGTTGTGCCGCAGGACCTTGCCCTCTACGAGGATCTGACCGCGCGCGAGAACCTCATCTTCTGGGGACAGATGTATGGATTGAGCGGCAAATCCCTCAACAGCCGCGTGGACGAAGTGTTGGAGCAAATCGGTTTGACAGATAAAGCCAAAAACCGAGTCAAAACCTATTCGGGTGGAATGAAGCGACGCGTCAACATCGGCGTGGGACTCCTCCACAAGCCGCGCCTTCTCTTCATGGACGAACCCACCGTCGGGATTGATCCGCAATCGCGCCGCGCCATTCTCGATACAGTCAAAGATTTGAACAAGCAGGGTATGACCGTCCTTTACACCACACACTATATGGAAGAAGCGCAGGAACTCTCCAACCGCGTCGGCATCATTGATCACGGCGAACTCATTGCGCTTGGCACGCAGGATGAACTCACAAAACAAGTCGGGCAAACCGATACGCTGATTCTGCGCGTGGGCGAAAGCGACGACCCCGAAACATTGTCGCAATCTCTCAAAGGCTTGAAGGGCGTGCAACACGCCGAAGTCTCAGATAGCAGTGTCGCAATTGTGACGCCATCCGCCGAAGAGATTCTCGCGACTGTCGTCAGCAAAGCTAATGAACGCGGGATCAAAATCCGCACCATCGAAATACGCGAACCGAATCTCGAAGCGGTGTTTCTTAACCTGACAGGCAGAGCGCTGAGAGATTAGCATCATGTCATTCTGAGCGAGCGCTAGCGAGCGACACTTGCACCGTCTCGAAGAGACAAGTGCAGGTGAGAATCTCCTCCACGACAAAGAGACTCCTCGCTCCACTCAGAGTGACATAATAAAACAACCATGAAAAAACTCCTGCTCATCGGCATCAAAGACCTCAAACTCATGTTCCGCGACCGCGCTGCGCTGACCTTCATCCTGCTCGCGCCCTTCCTGCTCACCATCGGTATGGGCTTCGTCACGGGTCGCTTCAGCGGGCGTTCGAGCGGGCTTTCTGATATCCCCGTCATCATTGTCAATTTGGATGACGACCAACTGGGGGACGCGCTGGCAGATTTATTTTCTTCAAAAGACCTGGCGAATTTGATGGAACCCACCGCCTCCTCCGACCCTGAGGCGGCTCGCCGTTTAATAGATAGTGACCAAGCCTCAGCCGCGGTCATCATCCCAAAAGGCTTCACCCAAAGCATCATCCCCGTTGATGGGACAATGTTCAACGCAAACAATGTTCAACCCGAACCCGTAAAAATCGAGGTGTATACGAATCCATCGCGCCCGACGAGTTCAGGCGTTGTCAAAGCCATCGTGGATGAATTCGTTTCGCGCGTTGAAGAGGGTCGTACGAGCGGCATGACCTCCATCATCCAATTAATGTCAAGCGGGCTTTTGAATCCGCAAAACGCTGAAAGCGAAACGAGCGGTCTATTTCAAAATGTGAGTGAAACGGAAAGCACTGCCATCACACTCAAGAAAAACACCGAAGGCGCACAGGCCGTTGAGTTCGACCTGCTTGCCTATTTTGCGCCTGGCATGGCATTGATGTTTCTGATGTATACTGTCTCGTACGGCGGACGTTCCATTCTCGCCGAACGCGCACAAGGGACATTGCCGCGCCTCATGATTTCGCCAACGCATACAGCGCAAGTGTTGGGCGGCAAAGTGCTGGGTATTTTCTTTACAGGCTTTGCGCAAGTTGGGATTTTAATTCTAGCGAGCTCCATATTCTTCGGTGTGAAATGGGGTGACGCGCTTGGTGTCGCGGCTTTAATTCTTGCGGCAGTCTTCGGCGCGGCGGGTTGGGGCATGGTAATTACTGCATTGGCGCGCACACCTGCGCAAGTGGGTAGTACAGGCTCGGCGGTCATGCTTATCTTTGGCATTCTCGGCGGCAGTTTCATCAACCTCGAACAGATGCCGCCGCTGGTAAAAACTCTGAGCAAAATCACGCCCAACGCCTGGGGCTTGGACGGTTTCACAACACTTGCATTAGGCGGCACATTGAAGAATTTAGCAGAGCCAATTATCGCATTGCTCATCATGGGCGCTGTGTTGTTTGGGATTGCGATTGTGTTGTTCAATCACAACGGAATTTTGCAGAAGTGACACGTTACATGTCACCCTGAGCCGCGTAGCGGCGAGGGTCTTTAACATCCTCGTAGAGATTCTTCGCTACGCTCAGCATGACATAGTGGAAAATTATATGAAAAAAATCTTCGCCATTGCATGGAAGGACGCCATCATCCGATTTGCAAGTTCATCGGAGTTATTGTTCTTCATCATCCTGCCGATTGTATTCACCTTCCTGTTGGCAGGCGGAACGCCATCGGGGGACGAGGATCCACGCATCCGCCTGGTGATTGTGGATGAAGCTCATACATCCATCTCACAAAAAATTATTGGAGAATTAGAGAATTCAACTGCCGTGCGCCCAGAAGTGATGACAAGTGAAGCGGCACAAAGTCAATTCGATGAACGCCGCGCAGATGCTGTATTTATCATACCCGTAGGAATTGATATTGCATCGTTGCAGAGTGGCGCGGCGGAAGTGGAATTGCTTCAACAACCCAACAACATCAGTGCGACCGTTGCCGAGCGAGCGGTGTTGACTGCCATTCGCAGGGTGAGCAGCGCCGTCTCTGCTGCTCAGAATGCGGTCAAACAGCGCGAAGCAAAGAAACCCTTCGACTCAGACGCGGAGAAGCAGGCATATTTCGAGAGTTCGCTTGAAACGGCGCAGTCCATTCAAGCGGACGCACCCGAGCGCGTGACAGTTGTAGCAGGGAACACAAAAGATCAGGTTGAATATGACCCGCGCGCCAATTCCTCCGCAGGACAGTTGATCACATGGGTGTTTATTCCATTATTTGGAATATCGGCGTTGTTTGCTTATGAACGTCAGCAAGGGACGTTACGTCGTTTACTGACCACACCCTCCCATAAAGCAACGTTTTTGCTTGGCACAATTTCTGGTCAGGTTGCCGTGGCGCTCGTGCAGATGTTATTGCTGGTTACTTTCGGAATACTCGCGATGCAATTGAATTGGGGACGAGAGCCTTTGGCTTTGTTCGTCATCCTCTTTTGTTCCGCGCTGGCCGCAGCCGCGTTCGGGACAACGATGGGTACGTTCATCAAGACTGAAGGTCAAGCCAGCGGATTGAGCATTATGTTTGGTATGGTCTTCGCCCTCATGGGTGGATGCTGGTATCCGCTTGAGTTGTTCCCACCAACGATACAAAATGCTGTGAAGATTCTTCCCACCACCTGGGCAATGCAAGGCATGTTAGATCTGGTCTTACGCGGCGGAGGATTGGCAGATGTTTTGCCTGAAGCGGGAGTCCTGCTTGGGTTCGCGGTGATCTTCTTCAGTGTGGGCGTCTGGAGATTCCGCTTTGAGTGAGGAAAAGCTTTACTTAACGGTATCAAAACAAAGTCCCGCACGAGGCGGGACTCTATCTTTAATCCGTAACCAGCATGGACTTCGCCATCCGTCCGTGCAGTTGACCAATGCCGCGTGCCAGGTTCATGAAAGTCGTCCACAGCAAAACCCCGCCTAGCACCAGCAAGGGATAGGACCATGTTGGTGCCAGGATCATACAACATAAATCCAGGTCCATGATTGGGGACTGTTTCATGATCTCCTGCAAAAATGGAGAAGCGATCAACGAAACTGAAACGCTGAATACTGTGACGCTCACAACAAAATAGACAATCCCCAATACGAATTGAATGAGCATGTAAAGGATCGAGAACCAGGTATGTTTGTCTGTTACAAGTTCCTTGAGTCGGTCAAACCATTTCAGGTTTTGTTGTGTGAATAATGGACGACGCGGCATACGTACACCGAGCAACGCTTCAACGAGACGACCCTCTAGCAATGCCAGCCCGCGCACGGAGAGCAGAAATAGCAAGGCAAGCGGCAGACCAAAGATGAAGATCGAGAATGATAGTGAAATTGAAAGACCCGTCACAGCCCAGGTGAAGTAAAAGATGCCCGTGACAAACGCAATCAACATATAAAGCATCGCGCCCCATGCGCGCGCATCGGTGTATACGCCAAAGAAACGCGCCGGCGCGGATTCTGTTTTCGGATTCTCACGCGCAAGTTGCGGGACTGTGCGACGTTCAACTTCTGCATAAGCCGATGCAGTTTCGGATGGCGAACCGTACTGCTCGATGACGGAATTCAACGCCTCTTCCTCCGACATTTCGGTCTGCTTCTCGCGTAAGTTAGCCAGCGCGGCTCTGAGATGTTCCTCCGCGTCTGCGAGCGCATCCTGGATGGTCGCGGTGTCGCTCCCCTGAAGTTCAGTTTTCAACAAATCCAAATATTCTTCAATAGACTTGATCATCTTTACGCTCCTTTAATTGCGCGTTCGACGAACGACTTCATTTGTTTCCATACGCCCTGCCAAACGGCGAGCGTTTCCTTGCCTTCGGATGTGATCTCATAGTATCTGCGCGGCGGACCTGAGACTGAAGGCTCCACTTTGCTTTCCAACAAGCCGCTGTTTTCCAGCGAGTGAAGCACGGGATACAATGCGCCCTGTTTCATAAACGACGCGTCGCCGCTGTACTCCTCCAGCAATTTTGCGATCTGGTAGCCATACATGGGTTTGGTCTTCTTGTTCAGTACGCTAAGCAAGACCAGCGAGGCGATGCCTGCATTCAGCTCTTTCTGGAATTTCTTTGTGAGGGTGGGCGAATCAACCACTATATCTCCTTTCAGTAGACTGTATTTACTACTATTATTGACTTAATAATAGCATCAGGTTGAGATTATGTCAAGGGTTCTAAATAGAAAACCCCTCCTACTGTGGAGGGGTTTGGGGTTGGAAAAAATACTATTGAGCGGGCCGCAGCGCAGGCTGTGGCTTATCGCGTTGTGTCAGAAATTCGCTTGGAAGCGCGATGGGAGTTAACTGTTTTCCACTTTGCGCGTCAGCA
This sequence comes from uncultured Anaerolinea sp., assembly GCA_964543585.1. GTDB lineage: Bacteria > Chloroflexota > Anaerolineae > Anaerolineales > Villigracilaceae > Defluviilinea. Next base: position 10,032 of record CAZIYY010000068.1, read on the forward strand.
TAGGAGACATAATAAAGTCCGACCTCACTGCTGTCAAATTTTTGAAATACAAATAGGATGTATTGTCCGTCGGGACTCCAGCGCGCATCGCGGTAACAGCACACCCCGTCAATCGGGTTTATTTTCTTCGACTCTTTTGTTTTACTGTCATAAAGATACAAGTCGCCAAACCCGTCGTTGCGAATGGAATCGTTCAACAGAAATAAGTGATCGCCATCCCAATCAAAACTTGTGATGCGTTTGCTGCTGGCGCTGTCGAAATCAATGTGCGATCCGGGAATTCTATCAATACGCACGGGACCTACGGTGGCGCAACTCGGAATATCCACATTCAACAGGAAAACCTGATCGGAACTTACCCGCTCGGTATCCACGACATGAGCCGCGAGCTGAGTTCCGCTTTTCGACCAGAGCACATCCCTGAATGCGTACTGGTTATAGAAGCAATTTTCTTCAAGCGCGAGTAGGTTGAACCTTGTGTCGAAATTTTTCAGCGTATCCAGGTTGAACGGCAGAATATTCAACGTGCGGTCAATGCTAATCGCCACAAGTTTTCCGTCGAACGATACGCGAAACCCTTCAAGCATTTCATCCCCATCGAAACAGACAATTTCCTGCGTCTGTTTGGTCTCAGCATCCAGGATATAACCGCAATTTCGGGACATGTAAACCAGTCTCCCGTTAGCAATCCAGTGCAGGTTTGTTTTGGCGGAGTTGTCAGTCCTGATCTGAATCAGGTCAGTTCCATCAATATTCATCAGATAGATCTCGTTCCCTGACACGAACGCGATCTTATCCGCGTTTCCGGGAGGCGGCACAACGGTTGATATTTCCTGCGTTGGGGTTGAAGTAGAGGTTGATACTGGCACAGGCGTATGGGTTGGGGGAAGCGTGGTTATGTTTACAGTTGGGGTCGAATCAACAGTTGAGAGAGCGGGCGACTGTCTGCTCAAGCCAAACGCCGTCGCGAGAGCGATCAGCAGGATCGTTCCTGCGAAGATCAAGCGATTCCTGCGGCGTACACTGGCCAGATCCTGCCTGTTGAGCAAGCTGGAAGAATCGGGTATTCGATCCTCCCCGAATGCGGCGCGGTTCAACGCGCGGGCCAGATCAAGCGCAGTGGCATAACGGTCCTCTTTATCCTTTGCCATTGCGGTTTTGATGATCAAATCCACTTCAGCAGGCAGGTCGGGCCTGGATTCCAGGATCTCAGGAATCGGTTCGGTGATATGCCTGACAGCCACCGACATTGGGGAATCTGCATCATAGGGTTTTTGGCCGGTCAACATTTCGTAAATCATCACCCCCATGCCGTAAATATCTGCGCGGCTGTCCACCTTCCCACCCTGCGCCTGTTCCGGGCTTACATATGCAGGTGTGCCCATTGTGCCACCCCCGGTTGCTGAAATGGCAGACTCTGTAAGTTTGGCGATGCCAAAGTCGGTGAGATATGGGTGATTGTTCCCATCGAAAAGCACATTATCAGGCTTGATATCTCGGTGGACAATATTCTTCCGATGGGCATAATCAAGAGCCGATGCAAGCCTCTCGATAATAATGGCGGTATCCTTCAAGGATAACGCGCCTTTTTGGAGCCAGTCCGAAAGGGACTCGCCCGCCATATAGCGCATCACAAAATACTGCCGACCGTCCTCCTCCTCACCTACATCATAAACAGGCACAATCGCGGGATGCTCCAGCGAAGCGACCGTTTTGAGTTCCCGCTTGAAGCGCGCGCGGAAAACCAGGTTGTGCGCCATCTCGAGTGGCAGAACCTTGACAGCCACTTCGCGATCGAAACTAGGATCATAGGCGCGATAGACCGTCGCCATCCCGCCGCGTCCCAATTCCGATTTGATCTGGTATCTGCCGACTTTATCCGGAGACATGCGCCAAGTATATCAAAGTCTTCCTGCAGGCAATCAATACAAATGCGAATTAAAACCTCGCCCATGCACTTTTACGCTCCCGCAGGGTAACAGACCTCGCGGCTTACCTGCCAAACACATAAGCGACAAGCGGTTCATAAAGTCAGTTCGTGAAAATCCGCGTAATTCGCGGCAAAGGATTAAACCAAAGGGTTCAATCCCGTAAAAAACGGGGGAGCCTAAAATCCCTGCGCTCTTTGCGGTTAATTTTCTCTGCGGTGAAATATAATGGAGGACAATGGATAAACGATACGATGCCATCATCATCGGCGGCGGGGTCGCGGGGTTGACAGCCGCGCTGCATGTTGCCGAGCGCGGACTCAAGCCGTTGATTCTCGAAGCAGATGAACGCTTGGGCGGCAGGTTTTCGGGCAAGGAAGAGATCATTGTTGATGATTGGCATTTTCCAAACGAACACGGCGTGCATGGCATCTGGTCGTCGTACGTGAATTTCAAATTCATGCTGAAGCGGCATGAGATTCTGCCCAAGCTTATTCCTGCAAAGGAGGAACAATGGATTTATCGCTCGGGGAATTTCATCGGACGAGCGCCGATTGGCTCAGTCATCCGTAACAGCGTAGTACCTGCACCACTTCATTACATCCAGCTCTTCCTGCTGCCACAATTCCTGTGGATGCTGGATATACGCGATTGGGCATCGCTCTTCAATGTTTGGTCAACGATTGTGATGGCAATTGGCATTGATCCATTTGTTGAAGACCAGCCGCTTGAAGGTCTCGCGTTTGGCAAATCGCTCAAGCGTTGGGGTCCCGCCATGCGCTCGCTCTTCTTTGGTCTCACGCGCAACGGCTTGTCAACCGACCCTGATCAGGTTCCGCTTGCAGGCTTTCTCGCCTTCCTTCGTTTTTATACATTGATGCGGCGCGACGCTTGGCGTTTTGATTATCTTCCCAATGGCAGCGGTGAGGTGTGCGAAAATCTTTCAGAGAAGATCACGCAACTCGGAGGCGAGATCAGGTTCAAGTCACGTGTGATGCGAGTGGACGCTGCGCGAAACGAGGATTGGATCGCGCGCATTAAGCGGGATGGAGTCGAAGAGTCCGCGCACGCGCAGTTCGTCATCCTCGCTTCAGACTCACCCTCAGCTGAATCCATCATCAAAAACAGTTTCCCGTCTGACAGTTTGTTCTTCCCACATGGACTCGCGCACGCGGTGATCCGTTTGTGGTTTGATGCGTCGCCGCGCAAACATCCCGAAGCGGGCATCTTCAGCGGCGACTTCATCATGCACAATTTTTTCTGGCTGGATAAAATTTATGAGCCCTATCGCAAGTGGCATGACGCGACGAATGGCTCCTGCATCGAAGCACACGTGTATGGACCCGCAGATGTTTTGAAGCAAAGCGACACCCTGATGTTGACGAATGTGCTGACAGATTTTTATCGCGCCTTCCCCGAATTGAAGGGACATCTCATCAAGCCGCACATCCAACGCAATGCCGCGACGCATACTTTGCCCGCGCTAGGCGCGCGCGGCACGCATCTGGGAATCGAAACGCCGTGGCCAAATTTATTCTGCGCGGGAGATTGGGTGTGGCATCAAAATCCATCCTTCTTTTTGGAGCGCGCCTGTGTAACGGGGCTCGAAGCCGCGAATTGTGTTTTGCGGGCGCGCGGCTTGAATGAGTTTGACGCGCAAACTTACCCCCCGCCCGAACCGCTCGCGGCCTGGATTGAAGCGTTAATCATGAGGGGCAGAAAATTGAGACGAAAAAGCAAGGTAAATACTTGATTCTGACTTTGGTTCGTGCTAAACTATTTGCAGGAACTTATCCTCCAGGGATGTTTCCCCTATACAGTCACATACTGTTGAATGACAATTTTCGCCGCAATCAAATTCTTTGGCGAACAAAAAGAGGTGATGCCATGCATAAGATACGGTTCATTACATTGGTTCTGATTGTAATCGTTCTTCTGACGACTCTCGCAGGGACTGTCAGCGCTGCGCCGCCTGCGCCTCGCGCAAAATGGACCGTGATGGTTTATATATCGGGAGATAACAATCTCGAAGATTACGTTGTAAAGGATATTGAACTCGAACTCGCGCCCACCGGCTCGAGCGCGAACGTGCAAGTCGTTGCGCTGGCAGATCGCGGTCCCGGCTACGATACCAGCCGCGGGGATTGGCAGACAACCAAACTCTATCACGTCAGACACGGCATGATCGCTGATTCTGCCAGCGCAACTGCGGATTGGGGCGAACGAAACTTTGGAAACCCGCAAACGTTGATTGATTTCGTCACATGGACAAAGACGAACTATCCTGCCGACCATTACGCGTTGTATTTCTGGGGTCACGGCTGGAGTTGGCACCCGGGCTGGGTGATGGAAGATGATACGAACGCGGATACGCTCGATTACCATGAAACAAAAGCCGCAATCCCATCGCTGGGTTTCATTGATGTAGTTGGGTATGATGGATGTAATATGTCGTCCATTGAAATCTTCGATCTCTGGCACGGGCATGCCACCGCTGTTACCAGTTCACAGGAATATGTCGGTTGGGATGGCATTGAGTATGATGTGGTTCTCGCGCAGTTAGCCGCCAACCCGAACATGACCGCCGACTCGGTTGCAATTGCCACCAGCCAAAGCACGACAAATGATAAGACGTGGTCTGCCGTCGCGGTGGATAGCCGCTTCGACGCGTTGCGCACGGCTGTGGATCAATGGTCGGTTGCCCTGAAAAATGGGCTTGCCGCGAATCGCTCAAAATATAACCGAGCCTTCGGCGCAACCCGCAGTTTCTGGCAGGCGCCAATGGATAAAGACTTGTACGATATGGCGTATGAAATCAAACGGAATGTGAGCGATACCAATATCAAAAACAAAAGTCAGGCTGTGATGGACGCGGTTAAGGCGGTGGTTTTGCACGAGCGGCACGTCAACGCCTATGCAGATGCGCACGGCATCACGATCTATCATATTTCGAAAGCGACTGAAAAAGATTCGGATTACAACTACTATCGAACGAAACTCGATTTTGCGTCCCAGACTGGTTGGGATGAGTTTTTGGATGCGTATGCGAGGTGAGGTAGACAAAGAAACAGGTAGATAAGTAAACAGACCTCCGAGTTATTCCCGGAGGTCTGTTATATCTAAATCAAAGAGTTGAGCGCGTTTTATTTTCTTGCAAGACGATAAATTCCTCCGCCATCACTCACCAAATAGACCTCGCCCGATTCATCCTGCCCAAAGGATGTGATCCTCTCATTCACTTGAAACAACAATTGATTCTGCCAGCCGTTATCTGAGTGGATCAATCCCCAGATGAGCCCCGTGCAATAATCACCATAAAGGTAGATGCCATTCCATTCGGATATGGAGCCGCGATAGACGAAGCCGCCCGTTACGGAACATCCGCCTTTGGGATGACTGTATTCCGCGACAGGCTCTATCAATCCCGCAGGCGCGTTGCCCTCGTAATCATGCGCGCCTTCGCGATAATCCCAGCCGAAGTTCAAGCCGCCGCGCGAACCTGCAGGGACGAAATCAATCTCTTCCCAATCTCCCTGCCCTACATCGGCAATGTACAAATCGCCTGTTAATTTATCGAAGGAGATGCGCCACGGATTGCGTAAGCCATAAGCCCAGATTTCATCTCCAAATGGATTATCTGGTGGCATGGCATAAGGCTCGTCGGAATCAACGTCAATTCGCAATATTTTTCCGAGCAGGGTCTTCAGCGATTGACCGTTGCCAAACGGATCGCCCGCCGCGCCTCCATCGCCCAAGCCCGCGTAAAGATAGCCATCCGGTCCAAACGTCAGCACGCCGCCATTATGGTTTGGGAATGGCTGGTCCACAGTGAGCAGGATCATTTCACTGTTTGGGTCAACAGTATCGCCATTTGACTGAAAGCGCGAAATGAAGGTGTTGCCACCACTGCCGCCGGTATAGTTGACGTAGAAGAATCCGTTCTGGGTGTAGTTTGGGTGGAAAGCCAAGCCGAGCAAACCCATTTCGCTGCCGCTGTCATCCACGCGGTCTTCAATATTGAGAAACGGGGTTTCGATCAATCCTCCATTTTGGAAGATATGAATGTGGCCCAATTTCTCAACGATGAACAATCGTCCCGAGCCATCAGGCTGCAGGTCAACGGGACGTTCAAGACCGGATGCGATCAACTGCCAGGTGTAGGCGTTGGGGTTGGGGAAGGCTGCCGCGTTGGCAGGCGTATCAGTGGAAGGAATCTGAATCGGTGTGGCGGGATCGGGAATCGCTGTGGACGGCGCGGAGGTTTGAGTAACGGAATCAGGCAGAGGCGTCTGCGAAGCGGGAAGCGGCGTACTTGATCCATTACAAGCAAGGATCGGTAAGAACAATAGGAGGATAAAACGCCTCATGCTTGATTACTTGTCGTTGTTTACGTCGGTGGCTTCGGCATCCACAACGTCATCTGAGGAAGCATCATCCATATTGCTTGCAAGGTCGTTCATATGCTCCTGCACCACATTGGGCGGACAAAGTTCAACGAACAGTGTCGAACCAATCCAAAGAATCGCGGCATCATCGAGGGCGCCGATAACTGGGATTACGGGGATCAGATCCCATGGCCAGAAGAGATAAGCCAGCGATGCGAGCGGCAGGAACTTAATGAAGAAGTTGACGCGGCGGTCACCCATGAGCCGCGTGATCAATTTTAGGCGCGTGACAAAATCGCGTAACATGCCGCCTTGCGGAGGCACCAGTAACTTGCCGGGTTTTTTATCAGCCATGTCAGTCTCCTGTAAAATAGGGTTTGATGTATTATATACGAAAGGTGAAAAGGAAAGACGCGCATGCCTTACATGATTGACGGTCACAACCTGATTCCCAAACTGGGATTGCGGTTGGATTCCACGGACGACGAGATGGAATTGATTGGGATTCTTCAGGAATTTTGCAGATTGGAACGCAGGCAAGCGGAGGTGTACTTTGATGGCGCGCCTGCGCCTCAAGCCGGGACCCGAAAACTGGGCGCGGTTACCGCGCATTTTACGCGGCTGACAACGACTGCCGATGAAGCCATCCGCAAGCGACTGAACAGGCTGGGCAAAGCCGCGAAGAATTGGATCGTTGTTTCCTCCGACAGGCAGGTGCAGGCGGAGGCGCGCGCCGCGCACGCTGAAGTCATTTCATCGGAGTCATTCGCTAAGACTCTCAAGCAAGCGATGAACTCTGCGCGTGTTTCAAAAGGGGAAAGAGTCGTTTCAAATGAAGAAGTGGCGGAGTGGTTGAAGTTGTTTGGAGGGAAGAGAGATTAGAGAATTAGAGATTGGAGATTGGCGCGAGTGCGTCGCACCACTCAGATGAAACTCGTCTATGAAGAAGATAAGGTTACTCGATGCGTCACCTTCAAAAGGTAAGGTGCGACGCACCCTCCCTCAAGTGGGGCTATAATTCGGACATGAAAACCGTTTACACCTTCGTCCCTTCGCCAAATCATGTTTATTCCGATCATCCTGAGCGGCCCGCGCGGTTTGAGGTTTTGAAACCAAGATTAAAGTCATTCGATGCGGAATTAATCGAAGCAAAGCCGGCAACGCGTGAGGAGATCGAACGTGTCCATGACTCGAAACTGGTTGCTTCACTGGAAAAGACCTGCCGCGAAGAAGCGCCGGGGATCATTGATTATGCTCCCACATACGTGACCCAATCTTCATTTGAGGATGCTTTGCTGGCGGCAGGCGGAGTCATCACTTGTACACGCGCGGTGTTGAATGGCGACGCAAAAAACGCGTTCGCGCTTGTACGTCCGCCGGGGCATCACGCAGAGCCAGACCGCGCGATGGGATTTTGTTTGTTCAATAACATTGCGATTGGCGCGCGTGACGCGCTTGTCAACGGATTGGAACGCGTCATGGTCATTGACTACGACGCGCATCACGGCAACGGCACACAAGCCGCGTTTCTGAACGATGAGCGCATGGCGTTTTTATCCGCGCACCAGTGGGGAATTTATCCTGGCACGGGCTGGATCGAAGACGCGCCGCATGCGAAAGCAAGAATTGTCAATGTGCCATTGCCTGCGTATGCGGGAGATAAAGTTTATGAACGGGTTGCAGATAGAGTCTTCGCCCCATTTGTTGAATCATTCAAGCCGCAAATGATATTGATATCAGTCGGGTTTGACGCGCACTGGAATGACCCAATCACGACGCTTGGTTTATCAACGGCGGGATATTCCACATTGGCAAAGAAAGTGATTGCGCTCGCGGAAGAACATTGTGATGGCAGGATCGTCTTTGTCCTTGAAGGCGGCTACGATCCGATGAACGTGGCAAACGGGGCGGAAGCTGTCTTCGACGCATTGAGCAGGCGCGGGATAAGTCAGGATGCCAAGGATCCGAGTTCGCATCCAGAACCGGATTGTGAGTCGCGCATCGAAGAAATCCGTAAATGGAACGGCTTCCAGGATTAGTATTTCATATTCGGTCGGAACAAAAGGAGCATTCGATGAAACGATTGGTTTTGTATATCCTGATTTTATGCATACTGTCCATGGCATGTAACACTCTCCTCCCACAATCATCAACACCGGAATCATCACCCACCCTCGTTTCAGACGGCACGGCAATCTCTCAAACACCGGCGCCCATCACTGTGACCGATATGGCTGAAAGACTAAAACAACTTGGGGGCAAACGCTGTGAAGCCAACCCGGGATTTACCTGTCTGACAATTGCAGTTCCGCTGGATCATTTTGACCCTGCCAACCTGGAGACCATTGAGGTTGTATTTGCGGTCGCGCCTGCCCTGGGCGAAAGAAAAGGCATGTATGCGCAAGCCTTTCCCGGCGGACCCGGCGGAGAGGGGATAAGTTATGCTTCAACAGATTACTTCTCTTCGCAGATCCGTCAACAATATGATATTGTCTTTTTTGATCAACGCGGCGTGGGGCTTTCCGATCCGCTTGAATGTAAAAAAGCATATTCCAGTTATTTTCTTGAATATATAAATAGCAATGACACCGTTGGCGAGGAAGGCTATGACACACCTGAAGAGCAGCAATCAGCCATTAAAAATGCCAGATCATTCGTGGATCAGTGTGTCTCTGAGATCGGCATGGATCCCGCTGAATTAAAGTTCTTTACCACCGATCAAGTTGCGGAAGACATTGAATCCTTCCGCCAGGCGATTGGCGATGACAAATTCATGTTATATGGCGTCAGTTATGGGACATCGGTGGCGCAAGCCTATGCCAGGGCTCATTCAGATCATCTCTCGGGTCTGATCCTTGATGGAACGCAGGATACCACCCTCACCGGGAATGAAATTGCCTTTTCGCAAATGGAAGCGTTCAACATGGTCTTATTGGAAGTATTCAAAGCCTGCGATGAAGATGCGGAATGCTCCAAGGGGATGGATGGCGGTTCACAAGCCGCCTACGATGAACTTGCCCGGCAACTTGCCAAAGCCCCCATTGCTTATGATTTCCCCCTATCAAATGGAAAGAAAGTACAGCGATTCTTTACTTTCAATATGCTGGATCTAACAGTATCCTATCAACTTTATGGCCTCGGCAGTCGCATGAAACTTATGCGCGCAGTGGCATCTGCCAAAGCCGGGGACCTGATTCCCATGGCGGCCTTGTTCTATGAAAATGCGAACATTGATCCCGAAAGCGGGGAATATATGGGCGACCCAAACTTTTCCGACACAATGTACTATATCGTCTGGTGCAGTGATGACGCTTATTACAGTGGCACGTCAGAGGAGCGAAGCGCCAAACTCATGGAAGCAGGACAGGTACTCGTTGGTCTCGACCCGCGTCTCGATCTGGATGTATTCCCGCTTGGATTAACCTGCGCCTTCTGGCCAAGCGCACCAACCAGTCCTGCGATCAACGGGCCCCTTAAAGCAGCAGGTGTGCCAACTTTTGTGCTCAATGCCACACTTGACCCAGCCACGCCATTCCATGAAGGTAAGACTGTCTTTGAGAATCTCGACAATGGATATCACCTCTACGTGGAAGGCGGACTTCACTCTATTTATGGGCGGGGATATAGTTGCCCTGATCAATATATCGAGGATTTCCTGGTGGATGGGACCTTACCCGATCAGCGCGAGATCATTTGCGATTGGGGTCACGCGGTGATTGGACAGTAACAAATCTGAAACCTTATTTCCATCTCGTTTGGTTTATGATATAGCCACCAGTCAAAGGAGAACTTATGGCACGCAGACGAACTCTTGGTTACGTTCAAAACGAATGGACATGCCCGAATTGCAGCACACGCAATAAAGGCGGCGTGAAGACCTGCGAGAATTGCGGCGCAGCGCAGCCGGAGAATGTGCAGTTCGAACTTCCCTCGGAACAAAAATTTGTGACGGATAATGACGCGGTCAAAGCCGCGCAGGCGGGCGCGGACATCCACTGCGGATTCTGCGGCACGCGCAACCCCGCGACTGCGGAGACATGTTCGCAATGCGGCGCGGACCTGAAGGAGGGCAAGGCCCGAGAATCGGGACGCGTGATGCAAGCGCCTGTTTCCATGCCGAAAATGGTCAAGTGCGATAATTGTGGGATCGAAAACCCGGGCAGTAATTCGGTCTGCTCGAATTGCGGATCGCCCCTGCCAAAAGTCCTTTCGGGACAGGTTCAAGCCGCGCCAAATATCCCTGCGATAAGAAGCGGCATATTACCTGCCGAGCCGCTCACTGGAAAGAAAAAGACAAACTGGTTGTTGATCGGGGGTGTTGTCGCTTTCCTGGCCGCGTGCTGTGTGGCGGCCGGATTCTTTTTCTTCTTTCCCGCATCCTCCATTCAAGCGACTGTAACTGATGTACATTGGCAGACTAATGTCCCCTTGCAGGAGGTCCAAGCCGTGAACCATTCAAACGAGCGCGGAAGCGCGCCTTCGGATGCTTATAACGTATCCTGCCGCGATGAAAGCCGGGATGTTTGTGAACAAAAAACGATTGACAAAGGCAACGGGTATTCGGAAGTAGTGGAGGAATGTCACACCGAGACCGAGACGTTCTGTTCCTACACGGTTGACGAATGGACAACCATACAAACATATTCACTTGATGGGAACAACTTGCAACCCGTTTACGATGATCCAAGTATCGCAAGTGACCAAAGGGTTGGGGATGCCTCCGAAACGTTGACCGTTTATTTCACGACGGAAGACGGCGCACAGGAAACTTACACGCCCAGTTCTATCTCAGAATTTCAACAATTTGTAACCGGAAGCACGTGGACGTTGAATATGAATTTGGCTGGCGGCGTGGTGAGCGTCGAGCCATAAATACAAAGAGCGGACAGGTGAACTGTTCGCTCTTTGTTGATAGCGGGGATTATGCGAGCTTATTTGAAGCCGTAGACCAGAGCGTTGATGGCGTTTTTGCTCTGTAACATTGCCAGTTCTGCTAAACCGGCTTATGAAGAGGTATCCCCAAGATAGAGATACCTCTTCATAAAATAAATGGCTAGTGCATTGACATTGCTTCGTAAACTCTTACACTTGTAATCATTGGACAGCCTTTCGCAATTTTTTCTGCTTCACCCATGTCGGCTGCACGAATGACTGTGTAGCCAGTTAATGACTCCATTCCCAGTGGCAATTCTTTAGTTTCGGAACGTGAGATTTCTCTTCCAGGTCCGAGAGGGCTGCCGGGATCAACCATCTTGTCTCCTAAAGATGCGAACCACTTGCTCCAGGCTTCCATAATTTCAGGTGTGGGCGTTTCAAATCCGTAGTGAAAAATTACAAATTTCTTCATTTCTTTCTCCTTGTTTTTGATTTGTTCTCTGCTCAAAGATTGAGCAGAGTTTTCTAAGGCAGCTTCATCGCTGCCCCAGTAATGTTAATCCGCATGAGCCAATCTTGAAGACCACGCAATGATTCTCGGTTGAGTGTAAGAAAATTGGTTTGCCCGATTTTCCTGCGGGTGACCATGCCTCCTTTCTCAAGTACTTCTATATGCTTGTGAATTGCTGGTAGAGAGAGATTTCTCAAAAAAGCTAACTTACTTATTGAGCAAGGTTGCAGACTTAGAACGTAAATGATCTCTCGCCTGTGTTTGTTGGCGAGAGCTTCAAAAACATTGTCTAAATCTTGAGGGCTTTGAGACTTCACCGTAATAGTTAACTTCTAAGTTAACTATAACAAAGCGGACAAATCTTGTCAAGTTGTTTCAATATCGACCTTTGTGGTGAAAGATTTTCCTACCTACCCCAACTCCCGCACTACTTTCAGATCGGTTTACAAATTTAGAGACTAAACAAGTAACGCATAAGCTGTGTAACATAAGGTATCAATAAACTGTAAAAGATACAGAATATTCCTAACACTCCCTCCTTTGTTCCACCTACCATTGTTTCTACAACCTTGCTTTGGATACTTTCTATATCTTTTTTTTGATTTCTTACAGAGTCCTCAAGAGAAGATTTCAGATTATCAATTTTACTCACAAGCTCCGCTTTCAATTTCCTATTTTCATTTTCCAATCTTTTGATTTCTGAAAACAGAAACTCTACTTTTTCTTTTGTTGTTTTTAGCTTCTTATTAATCGTGAGTTTAGCATTACCAAAACTTACGCCATATGACGCACCCTCCGCATACATAGTTATAGATTTTGGTTTATAAGCAGGAAATGATTTGAAATAATCACGCACCGACTGCATGATTGAGCTACCTGAGAAAATACCCAAATTATCATTTATCGTTTTGATAACGTACCAACCACCAAACAGTTGCAGAGAAGTGCTTGAGAATAAATTCCAGCCATCTATATTCTCAGAAAACACAGCGAATCCAGCCAGATGAACAATAAAAAATATGGGGAACAGGTGTAACGGCCAAGGAATTACAAACCAGTTATACAACCGTTTTATGTAATTTATCATTTATTATCCTCCCAACTCCCCCACTACCCTCTCAACTTCAATCAAAATCTCACCAGATTGCACCAACTTCTTCATCGCGTTGTGATCGTTATATAGCGGACGGTCCACTTCGAGATGATCCACATATTTGCGGATGACTTCGCGCGCTTTCTGCGTGCCATGACCCGACAGGAATTGGCGGAAGTCCATTGCTTGTGCCGCAGCCATGAATTCGATTCCTAAAACGCCATAGGCGTTATCGAGAATCTGTCCGTTCTTGAGGGCGGTGTTCATGCCCATTGAAACAAAATCTTCTTGATCTGCCGCGGCAGGGATGGATTGAATACTCGCGGGCGTGGATAAAATCCGTTGTTCCACGATCAAATGGTCGGCGGTGTATTGGCTGAGCATCA
>CAZIYY010000069.1:0-23170 GCA_964543585.1 uncultured Anaerolinea sp.
GGTCGACTTAGCAAGTTGAGGACGATATTCTTCGAGTTTGAGTTTGACATCTTCGCGGACAAAGAAGTTTGCATCGGCAAAACGCGCGCCGAGAACGTGTTCGTTGCCTTCGCGGACGGTATCAATACCAATGTCGTCGCCGTTTCTAATTGCAATAAAATGCGCTAACAACTTTCCATTTTTCTGGACAGGGAAGTATCGCTGATGTTTCTTCATCACCGAGATCAAAACGTCACGTGGTAATTGCAGAAATTCTTCATTGAATCCACCCATCACCGCGGTGGGCATTTCGATCAGGTTGGTTACCTCATTGAGTAGGGGCGAGTCATGACTCGCCCCTACGTAATCGAAAATGGCTTCGCCGCCTACCAAGGCCGCGGCTTGGTTGACTTGTTCAATAATAGATGCTTTGCGTTCTTCTTTATCGAGGACAATTCCTGCTTCGCGGATCACATCGAAGTATTTATCAGCGGATGGGATTTTGATTTCGGGAGAATCATATGGGCGCAAGCCACGTGAGATGTTGCTGCTCATTACACCTGCACATTCAAAATTGAGAACTTGATCGCCATGTATAGCAACAAGCCATCGAATTGGTCGCGAGAATGAAATACCTGGATCATTTTCTGCGCGGCGAGATTCGGGCAACCAGCGCATTGTCTTTTCAAATTTTATATTGCGGATGAAGCTAGGTAAGACATGCGGGAAAAGTATGGAGATAACTGAGCCTTCAGTTTGTTTATCTACTACAGCATACTTTCCCCCTTCCCAATCTCGAATAATATGTTGAGGATTGAGAAACTCATCTGGAACGAATAACTTTTCTTTCTTAATCCAACCAAGAAGGGCTTGTGTTGGATTGCCATCTTTATCAAAGGCAGCTTTTGCAGGTGGTCCTTTCTTTGGGGTGGTATCACTATCGCCCTGCGGATGGAGGTTCTTAACATAAATAACAAGACGACGCGGAGTTCCAAACACCTTCACATCATCATATTTGAGACGATAAACCTGCAAAATCATCTGTTTGAAAAATAATTCGAGATAACTGACTGCCGTATCAACATCATTAGCTGGCAATTCTTCCACGCCAATCTCAAGGACAAAGTCGGAAGGTCGGGAGACCATGCTTGGGCTAGTAGAAGCTTCCTTGCTCAGAACCAGTTTTTCGGTCGACTTAAGAAGCGGGTACTCAAGTTGTTGACGTTGTTCTTTATATGACTCCGCAACACGTTTCGCAAGTTCGCGCATTCTTCTGAAGAAGGCTTGACGTTCGGCAGCGCTGATCGCGCCGCGCGCATCCAGGATGTTGAACGCGTGCGAGCATTTCAAAACGTAATCGTGCGCGGGGACGATGAGGCCCTGTGCTAGACAGGCGTCGGCTTCGGCAGAGAAGAGATCGAACATCTGGCGGGCGCGTTCGACATCCGCAACTTCATAATAATATTTGGAATGTTCGAATTCTTCTGTGCGCCTGAGCTCGCCATAGGTGATGCTTGCGCCGTATTCCTCGTTCCAGATGGCTTTGGCGTTGTTGAGCGCTATGAGGATGCGTTCGAGCCCGTAGGTGATCTCGACCGAGACGGGGTCGAGCGCCACGCCACCCATCTGCTGGAAGTAGGTGAACTGCGTGATCTCCTGCCCGTCGAGCCAGACCTCCCAACCCAAACCCCAGGCGGAGATGGCGGGCTGTTCCCAGTTGTCCTCCACAAAGCGGATGTCGTGCTGGCGCGGGTCGATGCCAAGCGCCTTGAGCGACTCGAGATAAAGTTCCTGCGGATCCCCAGGATCTGGCTTAAGGATGACCTGAAACTGGGTATGCAATTGAAAGCGGTTGGGGTTCTCACCGTAACGCCCGTCATCGGGGCGGACAGACGGCTCGACGTACGCCACGTTCCACGGTTCGGGTCCGAGCACGCGCAGGAAGGTGGCAGGATTCATCGTCCCCGCGCCCACCTGGGTGTAGTAAGGCTGTGTGATGAGACATCCATGCGCTGCCCAGAAGTCCTGGAGTTTGAGGATGATTTCCTGGAAAGAAGATTTCTGCATTCGATGTTCGCAATTCGGTATTCGGATTTATGGAGCGAGGGGATTATAACTGATGGAGAATGGATAATGGACGACTGACCATGTTTCATCATCCGTTATCCATCTTTTTGCGCTTCAAGCGTCAGGGGAGGTTGGTTTTGTTTCGAGAGGCTTCGGTCTACACCTATTGATTTGCATCACGAACGCAGCGGAAGCCTGTCCAACTATTAATTTCACTGCTTCCATAGTAGCTCCAATCTATTGAATCATAAAAGTATGTTGGTGATAAGTTCGAGCTATTAAACCATCCACCATTCCACCCAGCACCTCTCACAAAAAAACTCTCTTCATTATCTTTCACAAATTCTGCAACATTCCCTATCATGTCAAAAACTCCATATGGGCTAACTCCCAAAGGAAAACTACCTACAGGGGCAGTAGCTTGAAATCCATCCTTAATTCCATAACCATTAGCCCTTAACTCAAAATCGGTTTGTTCACCCCATGGATAAGTTCTTGCATCTATACCCCGAGCCGCCTTTTCCCATTCTGCACTCGTGGGCAAACGGGCACTCCGCGAAGTACAATATAGTTCCGCATTTTCTTTAGTCACCCAAACCACTGGGTATGAATCGTATTTCTTATTCCTATAATAAGTAAGATCGCCTAATTTTGTATCGAAAGGATAATTACATTCTCGGGCTATTACACATTTTTGGTATTCGGCATTGGTTACTTCATATTTATCAATATAAAAATTACCCACATTAACAAGGCGAGCAGGTTTTTCTTGACCATAGCCACTATCACTTCCCATCGTAAATTCACTCGCAGGCACAAGCATCATTTGCACGCCTTTGGCATCGGTGATTTCGGTTGGTAGGGGTATTACTGTTGGTGTACTAGTATTAGTAGGCGTCAATCCAGGTGTTGACGTAAAGGATTTTGTGGGGGTTCTTCTGACCTCAGGAGTTTTGGTCGGCGATGATGTGTGTGTCGGGGTCGGAATAAAAGTTAGAGATGCCCCTTTATTATTAAGTGATGACAAGCCAATCACTGTCACCACAACAACAATAATCCCAATTATCCAAAAGATGACTTGGGTACTCACATTACGCCGCAAACTTTGGGCTTCAGGTCTTTGAGTCTGTGATATTTCTTTGGCAAGCTTATTCTCTTGGGAAGGTAATTTCTTCAATATCTCAGGTTGAATTTTTGTTGCAGGTTGCCTTTGAGGAATATCTATAGTTTTCTTAGTAGCCTTGCGCTCTTCTTTTTCTTGCGCAGTTTTCTCTTTTTTCTGACGCTCAGCTTTTTCGGTGGCTTCACGTATCGCCTCTTCTCGTTCAGCCTTCTCAGCGGCTTCACGTTCTGCTTTCTCACGAGCAGCTTTTTCAGCAGCTTCGCGTTCTACTTTCGCACGAGCGGCTCTCTCGGCAGTTTCGCGTTTTGCATTCTCGCGAGCAGCGTTTTCTGCAGCTTCACGCTCTGCCTTTTCTAGCGCGGTTTTCTCAGCAGCCTCGCGTTCCGCTTTTTCACGCGCAACTTTCTCGGTGGCTTCACGCTCGCGTTTTTCTTTTTCCTGACGAGCGCGTTCTTCATCCTCAATCCTCAACTTCTGGTCATGACGCAATTTCAGAGATTCAACTAACGCATCATATGTTTCATCTTTATTTTCCCCAAAATAATCTGCCCATTGATAAAAACGTAAACCTCTTGGAACCGTGCAATCATCTAATCGTAGCGGCACCAAGAAGATAGTTTCATCAGGTTTTTCAAGTGCAATTTCCCTGGCATAGCGCAACTCTTTTTGGACAAACCCTTCTTTGCTTACAGAATTACTCGAAAGACAAATAATCACAATGTCAGAGGTTTCAACGGCTTCTTCAATCTTTAATCGCCAATCTTGCCCAGGTAATAGTTTCTTCTCGTCAAGCCAAGGATCAATCCAGCCCTCGGCAAATAGGCGTTGAGAAAGTTCACGCACATTAGGCTTATCCTGTGATGCGTGACAGAGAAAAACTTTGAGAAGGCGTTTCGTTTCGGGCATTTTGATATGTCCCGCCGATTGGGTTAATGAAATTATACGGCAGATTTAGGGAAAGAACCTAACAATCATGTGCTAAAATCCAATAAACAAGTCGGGTTTCGGGAGGTTTGCAATCATGCCTATTAAAAATGGAATCGGATACGGGGAGTACACGAAAATCAAAATCGAGCATTTGTCAAAAATACTTGCCATGCACATGGTTATTACGCAGGCTGTCTTGAAACTCCACGCTAGTGCTTACGACTTGCAGTACAGATATATAGACTTAACATCAGGCAAGGGGAAAACCTCTGACGGAAACCCTGGCAGCCCGCTAATTTTTCTTGATCAAGCCAGTATGCCTAAATTTGATATTCCCTTTAAGGCAGATTTCATTGAACAAGATCAAGCGAATTATGATGAACTTGTAAAACATGTTTCTTCGCATCCGATTTATCAAGCAAATAAGGACTATATAAAGACTATTTTAGGTAATTATGAAGCTGAAATTCCAAACCTATTAAGAACAAAACGCGAAGATGAATTAGGTTTAGCATTTGTTGACCATTCAGGAAATTTACCAAACTTTGAAATACTAAATCTCATTGCCAGAGTTCGTCCTAAAATGGAAATTCTGATTTACCTTCCTGCTACAAACGTAAAACGGCAGTATGAAAAAACCAACAAACTATTATCCGACTACTTAATTGAAATCGGCAAAAAATTCTGGCTTATTCGAGAACCATTTAAAGGCGATTCTCACCAATGGACTTTTCTGCTCGGCAGCAACTGGGATAAATTCAAGCGGTATAAAAGCATTAAGTTTTATCGATTAGACTCCAATGAGGGGCAAAAAATCTTTAAACAAATGAACTTCAGTAAAGGACAGATTTTTGAACAAGAACAGCCACGCTTGAATGGATTTTGAAAAATAAAACATCTGTGCTATGATTAAAGTGTCCTTACAGGTAATCTCCTCAAGGAGGAAGAATGGCTGAACATTCAGGAATCGAGTGGACAGAATCCACTTGGAATCCTTTAACTGGCTGTACAAAGATCAGTCCTGGCTGTAAACATTGCTATGCCGAGCGCATGGCAAAACGCCTTCAGGCGATGGGGCAAGCGAATTACGTCAATGGCTTCAAACTCACCATGCATGAGAATGCACTTGAAAAGCCGCTTGAATGGAAAAAGCCGCAGGTTATCTTTGTCAATTCCATGAGCGATCTTTTCCACAAAGATGTCCCTTTTGAGTTTATTGAAAGAGTCTTTGATGTGATGAAACGCGCTCACTGGCATCAATTCCAAGTGTTGACCAAACGCGCTGAACGAGTTGCTGAACTTAGTCCCTACCTTGAATGGGCTGATAACATCTGGATGGGCGTCAGTGTCGAGAATGAAAAATATAAATATAGAATTGACCACTTGCGGGAAACAGGCGCAAAAATCAAATTCCTGTCACTTGAGCCGTTGATCGGTCCGCTTGGGAAGTTGAATCTCAAGAAAATCAATTGGGTGATCGTCGGCGGCGAGTCTGGTCCCGGCGCAAGACCGGTCATGCAGGAATGGGTCACGGATATTCGGGATCAGTGCCTGGGAGTCGAAGTTCCATTTTTCTTCAAGCAATGGGGAGGCGTGCAGAAGAAAAGAGCAGGTCGCACGCTCGAAGGTCGCACATGGGATGAGATGCCTATCCATGTGGGGATGGTGAAAGCGTAAATGAAAAGCCAGTCCATTCAAAGGCTGGCTTATTACCTGTTGTATAATCAAAGCTATGACACGCAGGACTGTGGTCACTCGTATCCGCAAACACCGCGCCCAATTGACAAAGTTGGGCGTGAAGTCATTGTCCCTGTTTGGGTCGGTGGCTCGTGGAGATCAGCGCCCCAACAGCGACGTGGATATTCTCGTTGAATTCAAGGGCCGTGCCACCTTTGACCGTTACATGGACACAAAATTCTATTTAGAAGATTTACTTGGTTGTAAAGTCGATCTGGTCACACCCAAGGCGATCAAGCCACGCATGAAGCCTTATGTGATGCAGGATTTAGTCCATGTCGCGTGATGAGTCCCTTTATCTTGAAGATATTCAAGAGTCCTGTAAAAGGGTCTTGAGATTCACGAAGGGGATGGCCTACAAAGACTTTGTCAATGATGATTTGCATTTTGATGCAGTTTTACGAAATTTGGAAATCATTGGCGAACCGTAAAGAATATATCGGAAGAAACTCGACAGAAATATCCAAAAGTAAAGTGGCGGAAAATCGCTGGATTCCGCGACATTGTGGCGCACGAATATTTTGGGGTCAACGATGAAACGGTATGGGATGTTGTCGAGAATGAGATACCCGCCTTACTTGCAATCGTAAAAGTTATGCTTGGGGAAAAGTAACTCGTAAATTCTGCTTCACTGTTTCGACTACTTTCTTGATTTCCAACCCCTAGGCGACACGTATCAATTCCCCCATTACACGCTCTTTTATATAAGGCTTCAAACTGTCAGGCGTACCCAGGTCAACGGGACAGCCAAGCAATTTTTCAAGGTAGTCTTGCAGAGCGAACAAGCCAAAATATCCGACCGGTCTGTTGAACTCCACAAGCAGATCCACGTCATTGGTGGTAGTCGCTTCGTTCCTTGCCACCGAGCCAAATAGCAACAAGGATTTCACACCGAATTGTTTTGTCATTTCGACGTTTTTTTGTTTCAAGATTTGGAGGAGAACATCTTGCTTCATCTCACTATTATAACGCTCAATCCACGCAGTCGTTAGCTAGGCGCAAGACCGATCATGCAGGAATGGGTCACGGATATTAGAGATCAGTGCTTGGGAGCCAAAGTCCCATTTTTCTTCAGGCAAGGGAGGGGTTCAAAAGAAAAGAGCAGGTAGATCCCTGCGGCTGATTGTCTCTTATGGGTTCGCGTCCATGGCGCAACGAATACCGAAATTGTTGTCCACAGGATTGGGCTCCGCAAGGCGAACGGATGTGCGGATGAGGTCCGCGGGGTCGTACCACGATCCGCCGCGCAGGACTCGAGCCCGCCCTGAATCGGGCCCCAATGGATTCGAGATGGATGAGGGTAAATTCCGATAATAAGTGTCCAGGTACCGGTCAGCCACCCATTCCCATACATTGCCTGCCATATCATAAACACCATATGGACTTTTGCCGGTTTCGTAATTTCCGACAGCGGTCGTATCGCCAATGTCATTGTTGTAGTTGGCGTAGGTGCCATCCAATTCTTCCCCCCAGGGATAAGTGTGCCCCTCCGTGCCTCGGGCGGCTTTTTCCCACTCGGCTTCGGTGGGCAGGCGTGCCCCGCGCCATTCGCAATAGGTATTCGCCATATTCCAATTCACGTAGATCACCGGAAAGTTATCAAACTCAGGATTGCCGTAATAACTGGAGCGGGTGGCGGAACCGGTCTCCGTTGGCATCTGGCAACCACCTGCATTCACGCAGGCGGCATAGAGGGCGTTGGTCACTTCATAACTATCAATATGGAAGGCATCCAGTGAAACGATATGAGGCGGTTCTTCATCCTCATACCAACTACGGTCGCAATCTGATCTGTATTTCTGGCATTCCGCGAGTGCGTCATCAGCATCACTGCCCATGGTAAATTTTCCCGCAGGCACGAACACCATTGGAACATCCCCGGTATTCGTGATTTCCGCATCTGTCGGCAAAGACGCTGAAGATGGAGTTACAGTTGAGTCAATCGGTTCTGTGGCCGTACCTGGCGATATTTCCTCCGTCACGGGTGCGGGGGAAAACCGGTTTCTTAATGAAGGTGCTGCCAGCAAACCTAAAATAATAATTACAACCACACCAATGATCGGCAAGGCATACCCGGTGATTACCGCAGGAGGTCTTGAAGCGGAGGCATTTTGCGATCCTCCTGCGGGAGTGCCAACAGCAGGTTGTCCCCTGAATGCCACCTGTTCAATTGCAGAAAAGAAACGCTCATCAGGAAGTTTTCCACCACGCACATCGTAAAACTGGGTGGATTCCACCGACAGCCACGGCTCATCGCCCTCCAGCAACAATGGGAAGACCGGCTTCAACTTCCGCTTGGCTCGTTGTAGTTCGCTTTGCACCCATTCGGACGCGTAGGAACGGGGACTCATGATCACAATAAATGCGGAGCAGTTATCCAGTTGTTTTTGAATTTCATGAGGCCATTGGGAACCATAATCCAGCCGCGCATCAATCCAAACTTCAAAACCCCTGGCTAGCAGGACATCTGCCATCTTGTGGGCATATCCTGAATCTCTGTGGCTGTAACTGATGAATATGTAACCCATGCGACTCTTTGAGTAAATGATATTTGGATTATACAACGGTCTGAGTTGGCTGAGACATCCGATTCCTCTTGCACCGTCTTGTGGATATCTATTCCCAACCCTGACACGGAAAGGGTGAAGGTAGAGGGCTTGTATTGAGCGGAGTCGAAATGATGAAACTACAATAATTTCTTAAACTCTTCGATGGTCAGTCCCACATCTTTTGCGCAGCGTTGGCTTTTGGCTCGTGTTGGTGTATCATTTCAGCGGAGACTCTCTGGTAGGGTTTGGTTGGCGCCAACCTTTTATCAGGGTCGTGCTCTTGCCAATCAACTCTGTGATTTACCGAAATTTACTTTTTAGCAGGATCACAAATATGCCCTACCTTGCATCTGAAACCCGTTACAACTCAATGACCTACAACGCACAGGCAAGAGCGGACTCAAACTTCCACAGATGGATTGAAGATGGGCTGTTGGATGTGCTGACCGAAGAGGGCATCGGATGTATCGTCTACTCGCCTCTCGCGCAGGGACAGCTGACCAGCCGTTACCTGAGTGGAATCCAATCTGACGCGCGCGCCAGCAAAACCGAGCGCGTCTGGCTCACGCCCAAAGATGTGGAAGAGAACTTACCTAAGGTTCAAAAACTAAATGAACTCGCGATGCAACGCGGACAATCCCTCGCGCAAATGGCAATCGCATGGACGCTGCTAAACCCCACAGTGACATCATCGTTAATTGGCGCGAGTAGTGTGAGGCAACTCGAGGATAATCTCGCATCGTTGAATCATTTGAAGTTCGGTGATGAGGAGTTGCGTAAAATAGAAGATATTTTGAAGTGAATCCGCTGGTTGAATAGGGCGAGCGCTTTTCTCGCCCGTATCGAAACCAGCATGTAAGCAAAATCACTTCTGTCAGTTGGTGGTTTCGACACCTGCACTCCCTGGCACCGCCCGCCAGGGCAGGTGTGCGTACTGGTGCAAGTGTACGCCCCTCGGAGTACTCAACTACCATATTGGAATGACATGAAAGGTAATTATGGGCTTCCTCAAAAATCTCTTCAGCGGCACATCCGCCAAAGCCGATAAACGATATTACGTCTTTCAAGTGAAATGCAATCGCTGCGGCGAGATCATCGAAGGTCGCG
The DNA here is from genome assembly GCA_964543585.1 of uncultured Anaerolinea sp. Taxonomy (GTDB): domain Bacteria; phylum Chloroflexota; class Anaerolineae; order Anaerolineales; family Villigracilaceae; genus Defluviilinea. The sequence continues at coordinate 9,490 of CAZIYY010000069.1, forward strand.
TGGATTTGGAGAGCGACCTCAGCCTCAACGACGAAGGCGATGGATACCTCGTCCGCAAGACATTGATGGGAGGCAATCGCTGTTTCCAGCAAATCGAAGTGAAATTAAATTTCGACTCATCACGTCAATTACTGGAGCAACAAATCACCGGCGGCCAATTCCCCAGTCTCTAATTACCACTTACCAATTACTCCTCACCAATCTCATGCGCTACACATCCCCTCCCAACCAACAAGCCTATTTTGAACAAGTATGGAACCTTGTCCGTCAGATCCCGCGCGGGAAGGTGGCATCCTATGGACAAATTGCATTGATGATTCCTCCACCCATGGGTGTGGACTTTGACAGCTACAAAGCATTCAGTCCGCGCTGGGTGGGAGGCGCGATGGCGGCTTGCCCCGACGATGTCCCGTGGCAGCGCGTCATCAATTCGCAGGGAAAGATCAGCCCGCGGCCCGGCGGGGCCCAGAAACAGCGTCTATTGCTGGAGCAGGAAGGAGTGGAGTTCGATGCGAAGGACCGGGTCGATTTGAAGAAATTTGGGTGGAAGGGGCTCGGAGAGGATATCGAGCCCCAACAACCAAAATTACTCTAGAACTGTGAGCGCCTTGAAGTTGTTGTTCCGAACATTTTTGGTGATTGTCCTCATTTTCGTTTTGGCAGTGATCGCCGAACTGATCACGCCGCTTAAACAATTGACCAATTTTCTCAATCAACACCCACAACCTTATCTGGCAATCACCATTGGCGCAAGTATCCTCGGCTGGATATTAATGGCAGGTGCAATCGCATATGGCTTATGGAGTCAAGGCAAGCCCATGAGCGATGACGAGGCGTTCAAGTTTATAGAAAATGGCGCGAGTCCTGCCACCATATATCACCGTTTTAGGGGTCAGGCAAAAGGACGTGAGTTCCGCATGGAAGTGACTTTCAGGGAAATCAAGGATGCCTGGCACAGCGGGAACTGGAACAGCCCTGAATGGTTACCGATATTCCTGGGTTTGCTGGCTATGGTATTCATTGCCTTCGGCATGTTTGGATTCTTTTTCGTCATCGGTACCCCGCTTGTAAAATTAATTTGCGGCGGCGCGCTGGCTTATGCCACAACGAGAACTCTATGGGCGTTTTGGAAAGCATAAAGCGGGAAATCTGCAACCAATAGGCAAGGTTATTCCAGGTAGAACCGCACGACAAAAGTGCTATACTAGCGGCAACGATCATTTTTTCTCAAAGCCAGCTTCTACTTAATTCTGGACGGTTCTTATGGATATTTATCTTGCAACCGAACATGCCTATCACTTTATTCCCCAATTCAGCGTGGATATCGCGCGTGACCGGGTGGAACAAAAGAAAGTAAGTCTGGCCGCGGGTACGTTGGGGTCACTGTTCTCACGCTCCAAGCCGGAAGAACTTCAACTTGCCACCGTGGAAAACCGTGTAGAGCCATTCTGGCTGCTGGAGGCTTCATCCCGCACTGTGTATGACCGTTCCCGCACTTATACGGTTCCTGCGAGCGGAGCGGAAGTTAAAAGCGTATCAGTGATGGGACAGGATTTGCCCACTGTGCCTCAACCAAAGGGTGGACCGGCTTTCGTCCTCACCGGGGTCGAACATTGTATACAGGAACTTCAGACCCGGCAGACGTTCGATGGGATTTCAGGCAGCAAGGTGGATCTCTTAAAGTATGCCAGCGCCGCAAAGAGCGAAATTGCCGATCTTAGCGCCTTTGCACCTGAAGGCGTTCTGGTCGTTCCGCCACAGGTGCAGGCTAACGCTGTTGTGCGCCAGGTTACTGCGGAAGTCGTTCAGCCCGTGCAGAACGTTCAAACCATTCACGAGGAACGCGTCGATATCGCAACCATCGACCTGAACTTTCGTCCCATCTATGCGTTTGAATATGAATGGACCACGAAGAATAAGAAGGTGGTGATCGAATTTGACCCGCTCACCGGCGAAATGCGCACGGGAGGAAAAAGGTTGAGCGACCAGATCAAGGGACTCCTGACGCGTGATCTCATATTCGATGTCACTGCTGATGCCTTCGGATCGATCGTGCCCGGTGGCAGTATCGCAGTAAAGTTGGTCAAAGCGGTCGTGGATCGAAAGAAATAAGACTCAATAACGAGCAAACGAAACATGCTTGGGACAATACAGGTTGCTTGAGAGAAGGAATCATCTTTATCAAAGATAAAGTTGATTTGAAGAAGTATGGGTGGAGAGGGTTGGATGAATCTGACGAACCCCGCCGGGAAACATTATTCTAAGAGGAAGCCACCCTGAACGGTTTTAGAACCTTCGCGTACTCACCTGCACTGGTCTCTTCGAGACGGCGCAAGTGTCGTGCCCTTTGTGGTGAATCCCTATTCCACCGAAATAATAAATTGATAGTGCGGCTGTCCACCCTCCTGAACTTCGACGTCCCGGTCGGAATACTTCTCGCGGATCACGTCTGCAATACGGTTGGCTTCGGTGTGCGGCATTTCCTGACCATAATACAATGTGATTAGTTCATGTTCCTCGGCTTTGGCTTTTTCAAGAAGTCCCAGGCAACCCTCTTCCACTGAACCAGCCGAGACGACAAGCTTGCCATCCAGCAACGCGATCACCTGTCCCTCCTTCACATTCACACCGTCAATTTCAACTGTGCGGGTTGCGATCGTGATCTCGCCCGTCTTGACCGTGCTCGCGGCTTGGATCATCTTCTCGGCAACGGAATCAAGTTCCCCGTCGGGATGAAGCGAGAGCATCGCGGCGAGTCCCTGCGGAATGGTCTTGCTCGGCACAACAGCGACCTGTTTTACAGTCACTTCTTTTGCCTGATTTGCCGCCATGATAATGTTCTTGTTATTCGGAAGGATGATGATTTTATCCGTCGGAAGATTCTCGAACGAGTTCAAAATATCCTGCGTGGACGGATTCATCGTCTGCCCTCCTTCCACGATTGCGGCAACGCCCAGGCTCGCAAAGATGCGGCTCAATCCCGCGCCGGGCGAAACGACCACCACCGCGATCTGCCCAGGCTCCACGGGCGCGAATGAGATGCGCGTGGTTTTGCTCTTCTGAATATCGTCCATTTGAGCCATCAGGTTTTCCATCGCCACCTTCGTGATCGTCCCAATGCCCATGACATAATCAATCGGCTCATAACGTTTATCGAGCGGCACGTGGATATGCATTCGGTACATGCCCTCGCCTTCGCCCACTTGAATCGAAGTGCCCATCTCTTCCAACCGCACGTAAAATTTTTGCAGTTCAAAATCATTCGACGGCACGAAATCCACAACCACTTCGTAATCCTGTCCCTCTTCCACTTCTTCCATCGCGCCCTGCAGATTCATGGCAGAGATCGGTTGAACGCTCATCAGCGGCGTCTCCAGCGATTCGCCGTAGACGTGCCGCAGCATCCCTTCAAGGATAAAGAACAAACCCTTACCACCCGAATCGACAACGCCCGCCTGCTTGAGAACCGGGAGCAGATCAGGAGTCTTTTGGACTGCCGCGTCTGCGGCTTTGACTGCAATCTCAAGGATGTCAATCGCGTCCTGGGTGGACAACAAGCCTGCTTCCGTTGCCTCAGCCACTTCGCGGGCGACGGTTAAGATCGTTCCCTCTACCGGACGGACGACTCCCCTATAGGCCGTATCGCGCGCCTCTGCAAATGCTTTTGCAAAAGTCGGCCCATCGAGAATTTCCTTGCCCTCAACGCCCCGCGCAAAGCCGCGCCACAACTGCGAAAGGATCACGCCCGAATTGCCGCGCGCGCCCATCAACGCGCCCTTCGAAACCGCACCCGCCATATCACTAACCTTGCGATGACCGAGGTCCTTGATCTCGTTCCATGCAGATTGCATCGTCAACACCATGTTCGTGCCTGTATCGCCATCCGGCACCGGGAAGACGTTCAACGCATTGACTGTTTGCTGGTTTGTCTTCAACCAGATCATACCGGCTTCAACGAGCCGCTTCATGTATTGACCGTTGATGTGCTTCTTACGCAATTTCTCGACGCGTGAGGTATCCAGGGTCATGGTGATTCTCCTTCTAATCCGTATCGCTCACGCGCAGCCCCGCCACATGAACATTGATCATGTTTACTTTAAGCCCCAATGCCTTCTCCACCTGGAAGCGGACGGTGTTTGCCACGCTCTCCGCCACCGAGTTGATGCGTGTGCCGTATTCGACAATAACGTTGATTTCAATATTGATGTCCTCGCCATTGTATTGAACGATCACACCGCGCGCAGGGTCCCGCGTAATTGTCTTTACGATGCCATCTGCAATGTTCTTTGGCGCCAATCCCACCACGCCATAGGATTGCAGCGTGGCATGGTATGCAATCGTTGCGACTACGTTCGGGGAGATGTGGATGCCGCCCAGAGATGTCGTTTCTTCGCCCATAGATTCCTCTCAAAACATGCTCAAGCCGCCGTCCCCGGCGGCGGGACGCCGTCGGGAGCATATATTGTCTATTTTATCACTCGCCTTGAGAATGGCTGCGAGATATGGTAAAATGCCGTGCTTTCGCAAAAGTATTGACAATCGCAATTATAGCAAGAAAGGAAATCATAAGATGGCTAAATGCGCCAACTGCGGCAAGACCACAACGTTCGGACACAATCGCTCATTCTCTCAGCGCGCCACCAACCGCACTTTCAAGCCCAACCTACAAAAGACATTGGTAATGGAGCAGGGTCGCAAGGTGCATAAGGTGCTTTGCACCAAGTGCATCAAGGCGATGGGCAAATCCACAACGTAAGTTCAAGGACACACTGCAAGAGTCACGGCCGCAAGCGAGTCGTGATTTTTGTTTTAATGCAGGAAACGCAACATGAATAACAAAATAATTCGTGCTACATGTTGTGTGGCGCGTTGCGCAAAGCCTGTATCCCTGCGCTTGTTCCCTGCGGATGTTTGAAGACCCCGTTGCCAGCCACGAAAACCGTCGCTCCAGCATCCATCATCCTGGGCAGAGTTTCAACGGTCATTCCACCATCCACTTCGAGCCATGCAGGGGAACCAAGCGCATCCAATCGTTTGCGGACATCCGCCACCTTTGCATAAGATTCGGGAACAAATTTTTGACCAGAGTAGCCTGGATTCACGCTCATCACCAGGACCAAATCCGCGAGGTGAAGAACGGATTCTATCGCCCCGACAGGCGTTCCCGGATTCAACACCACACCTGCCCTGCATCCCAAAGACTTAATATCCTGCAATGTCTGATGCAAATGCGGACAAGTTTCCACATGAACGGTCATGCCGCCTGCACCTGCTTTTGCAAAGGCTTCAAGATATCTTTCAGGTTTTTCGATCATCAAATGAATATCAAGTGGAAGATGCGTGATGCGCTTACACGCTTCGACGATGAAGGGTCCCATCGTAATATTCGGGACGAAATGCCCGTCCATCACGTCAACGTGGAGCCAATCCGCCCCGGCGGATTCGCACGCGGCGATCTCCTCACGGAGACGAGTGAAATCAGCAGAGAGAAGGGATGGGGCTATGATGTATCTGTTAGTCATCCTAAAATATTAGGTGACTAACACTTTGGAAGTGACAGTCACCTGCTTGTTTCAACGAGGGCTATACAGAAAATAAATATAAATCCAAAATGGAATTAATCCGCCCACCGCGAGCAGGGCCACGAGTCCGAGCCCAACGGAAGCCCAGTCAATTTCAGGGACGGAGATTTCGGGAATCGTAATCTCCGGCATGGTAAAGGCAGGTTCAGGACGCCGCCCAGTGGCCGAAGGGAATGTCGAAGGTCTTCCTGAAGGGGGAGGCGGTTCAGGTTGTTGATAGCGGGGCGCGGCTTCAGGGGTCATGCCCAAAGATGGCGCGGGAGGCGCGTCGCGTTGAGTCCCAAAGCGAAGCAGGACGCGTCCGAGTTGATCGGCAGTGCGATAACGCGCGGCGGGTTCCTTCGAGAGGACTTTCAGCACGATCTCTTCGAGCGCGGAGGGAATATCAGGAATGTATTCGCTGGGAGGAATGGGATCTGATTCAAGATGAAGCCTCGCCAGTTCGTCGCTTGATGGGGCTGTGAACGGCAGCGCGCCAGTGAGAACTTCGTAAAGGACAACACCGAGCGAATAAACGTCCGATGAGGGCGAGGGCGCTTCGCCTACAGCCTGCTCGGGAGAGAAGTATTGCGGCGATCCCCAAACCACGTCCGCGCGCTCATCGGGCATGATGGTGGAGAGGGCGCGGGCGATACCGAAGTCCGTTACCTTGAGTCGCGCGTCGGGCGTGACGATCATGTTGTGCGGTTTGATATCGCAATGGACGAGTCCCGCGCGGTGAGCGTAACCGATGCCCGCGCAGGCTTGCACCATCAGCGGGATGGCTTCTTCAACCGAATAACGCCCGCGCTGACGCAAGATGGTCTTCAAGTCCTTGCCAGGGACAAGTTCCATGACGATGAACAGTTGACCGTGATCGAATCCAAAATCATGGACCGTGACGATGTTGGGGTGTGAAAGGTTTGCTGCGGCGCGCGCTTCCTGCTTGAACCGCTCCTGAAAGTTGGAATCGTCCGAATATTTTTCGTGCAGGATTTTGATCGCCACCGAGCGTTGGAGCATCGAGTCGCGTGCGCGGAATACATCCGACATGCCGCCCATGCCGAGACGTTCAAGCAGTTGGTAACGATTGTTGAGTAATACGCCTTCGTCCATTGTGAAAAATATTATATCACCACCATTGACTTATCAAATACAAAAATCTCACCGCAAAGAACGAGAAGGCTTCCTTCGTAATTACGAGAATTCTTCGCGAACCTACTTTCTTCGCGGTTCAAAAAAATGGCAGGTTATAATGATGTCATGCGCAGCGCAATCATTGTCTACAACCCCGCGGCAGGACGCTTTCCCGTAAAACCATTCATCAAGTCCGCCGCGCGTGAATTGGAATCCGCGGGATGGACGGTGGACGCGGCAGAGACTCAAAGCGGCGCGCATACTGTCGAATTGGCGAAACAGGCCGCAGCTGAGAAAAAAGACGCGGTGTTCGCCGTCGGCGGTGATGGAACCATTGGCAACGTTGTCAATGGTCTGGTCGGTTCCGATACTGCGCTGGGCGTCCTGCCTGCGGGAACGGCAAACGTTTGGGGCATCGAGTTGGGTCTGAGTCCCTTTGCATGGACGCGTCCATGGGTTCTGAGAAAAAATGCGTCGCTTCTTGCAAATGCTCCCTGTCATTCAGTGGATGTTGGCGTATGCAACCAGTTTTCATTTATGATGTGGGCGGGTATTGGGCTGGATGCGCTGACAATCCACTCGCTTGAGCCGCGCGTACGTTTGGAAAAATTTTTCTCGATGCCCGAATACACCGCAAGGACAATCTGGAATGCCGCGCAATGGGGCGGCATCCGCCTGCGCTTGTGGGCGGATGATAATGAAGTGGAGGGGCAATTCATCCTCGCAGTGGCGACCAACATTCGGCATTATCTCGGCGGTCATTCAAAACTTTCGCCCGATGCCTTCCTCGATGATGGTTTGCTCGATCTCTGGCTCTTCAGCGGAAGTAATCTCGGCGATGCGTTGCGCCATGCCTATGATCTGTGGCGCGGCAATCACGTCACTTCAGACGCAGCGCGGCTCATCACGTTTAACAGTTTACGCATCGAGGCCGATTCCCCATACTGGATCCAAACCGACGGCGAGGCGCGCGGCGCGGCGCAATACACAGAGATCACAATTAAATCGCGCGCCCTAAAATTGCTCATGCCTCCGCGCGGGTTGGGATTACTGAAGAATGCATCCCTGTCATAAGGTAACGCCATGAACGTGCGCCAGCTCTTCAATAGATGGGTGATCCTCGGCGGGCTTGCTTTTGCGGGATTGCTGATTCTCATCACTGCGATTTCGATTGGAGCGACAACCACGCCTCAAGCCTCCGACGTTGGGTTTGCTCCCGCGGATGTGACCGTGATCCCCGCCCCAACCGTTACCTCGAGCGCGCCGCCCACGCCGACCATTGACTCCTTCGCGCCGACCATTGTCCCGACCGGCATCGCGCTCGGCAACTACGTGCAGATCACGGGGACCGAGGGCGAGGGCTTGCGTATTCGCTCCGAGCCGGGCTTGAACGGCAATTCTGAATTCCTCGGGTTTGACTCGGAGGTATTCATCGTGCAGGATGGTCCGCGCACAGTGGATGGATATATCTGGTGGTATCTGGTCGCGCCTTACGATCAATCGCGCGCAGGTTGGGCTGCGTCTGATTTTCTCAGTTATATCCCATCACCTTGATTTTCACCGCGAAGAGCGCAAAGTACGCGAAGAGGAAAGAAAAAAGAATCTTGGCGCTCTTAGCCGGCTTCGCGGTTCAAAAAGTGAGACAACATGAACGAAAAACCGACAGGCATTACTGCAAACAAAAAGACAAGAGAATTCACGATCACGTGGAGCGACAATCACACGAGCGTCTATCCGTTTGGGTTATTGCGCGCGGCATGTCCATGCGCTTCCTGCCGCGGCGGACACGAGAATATGAAGTCCGAACCCGACGCGGACGTATTCAACAAACAACTGGAGGATGCCCCCTCCACGCGCGTCGCCAACGTCGTCGCGGTGGGATCATACGCGTTGACCATCGTTTGGGAGGATGGACACGATTATGGTATCTTCAACTGGCATTACCTGCGCGCACTATGTCCGTGTCCCGAAGATCGCGCGAAGTATGGGAAGAGATAATGACGTATAATTAAAGTGTTGAGTAGGCAGGAAGAAAGCAGGTCGGACTATCAGCCCGACCTGCTTTGATGTTGAAGACTCTTACTTCCAAATTTTTAGAGGCGAAGTCAAACCTATGGCAGAGTCAAATCAATGCCATCCACATCATTGGCATCCAGCCCATAAACGCTCCCGTCGAAGTAAAGTGAGGGCGAGTAATTACAGGCAGTCACACTTCCCAGCGAGGTGGGAGTGCAGACGAAGACATCCTCATCGAAACCTGAAACGCCGGTCACTGTAAAGTCAACTGCGGTTGAGAGGTAAATATCTCCGTTGGAATGAACAGCAATCGCATCCACATCCTCGTTACTGCTGTCCGCCAATCCTACGTCTGAACCATCAAAATACAGTGACCAGCTTCCGCTGGTGACATCGCCCAGCGTGGTCGGGGTGAAGGCAAGTATGTCTTCATCTGCCGCTCCTGTAACGCCAGAAACTGACGGGCTGCCGGTCGTAGAGATTAGCACGCGTCCATCAGGCAGGACGTGGAGACTATCCAAGTACTCACTGGTGGCGTCCAATCCCACGTCGTTACCATCCAAATACATGCTGAATGTTCCAGCCGTATTGTTCCCAAGTGAAGTGGCGTCGAACCGCACGACATCCCAGGGATCTACGGCAAGTGTGCCGAGGGTGATGGGTTCGTCGAATATTAGCAAGAGCGAATCGGTATCAAGGATGTGAAATTCATTCAGGTCCTGACTGCTGGTGTTGATACCCACATCCGAAGCATCGAAGAACATGCTCCAGGTTGTTCCATTGAAGTAAAGGATGTCTATATCCTGCGCAGATACACCGCCCACAGTGCCAACGTTATTGAGGGAAAGATAGAGGGATTGATTAGGCTGCGCGGGAGTCGCGGTAGGCGTGAATGTGGCGGTAGGTGTATTCGTAGGAGTATTGGTTGGTGTTAACGTCGGCGTGTTAATTGGAGTGGAGGTAGGCGTAAAAGTCGGAGTACTCGTTGGGGTGTTCGTAGGTGTGCTAGTTGGAGTAAGGGTAGGTGCAGAAAGCACTTGTACAGTTATTGTGTCACATCCCACGCCTCCATAAAGGTCAGTGACACAGACCTCTACCGTGTAGTTACCGGGATTGACATAGGTATGCTGAGCATTGACCTCTCCTGCGCCAGGACCAGTCATGTTCACTGGCACATCTTCCATGATCTCATCACCCCAATCAATCCTGGCAGAGTGATCTTCTGAATTGTCAGCGTCAGAGTAGGTTGCATTGACGGTAACACTACTCCCAAGTTCAACGGTTTGGTCGCTTCCAGCATTTACCACAGGATTAGATTGCATCGTGCGAGCAACCAGACAATCACCGACAATACCTGCTTCCTTCAAAACATCTTCAGAAATGGTAGTCGAATTTTCGGTAAGAGTTTCAAAGAAGAGCGTCATTTCGTTGCGAGCAGATGCAACATCATTGGTATTGAGGTACGTCTCTGAATTGGTTAATATATCTTTTAATTCATCTCTTACAACTTCAGGTATATCTCCGTTTGCAGAAAGATAGTCAATTCGATTACGTAGAAGATTAAACTCACAGACAGACCCCACATGCAATTCGTAATCGTAGCTTACATCTTTTAGCGACGAAAAGTTTCCAGTCGGAAAATCATTTATCAGGTCAACAGGACCAACGTCTACCGTGAAGACACGCTCCTTTTGAGCCAAGTCGCGGAGCAGAAGGGCGTTGGCTTTCACTGTAGCGGCAATGTAGTTATCAGGCGATAAACTCGGCGCTGGCGTTCCCCCGCTTAAGGCTTCATACACCTGGCTGAATTCATCCTGAAATTCGGCAGGAATGTCCTCGGGAGGATACGTAACGTGCCCAGTGGAACCTCCTTCGCCGCTTGCCAGCAAAGAAATAATTGTATATTGCCCCAACAAGGACTCGATTCCTGTGAGGGAAAGAGAGTCTTTGAATGTAACCTCCGCAGTTAATACCTGTTCATCAGGGAGTGAATTTAACCGACCTTCAAGCAACTCTTGATAAAGAGCGGCATCCCAAGCGCTATTGATCACTGCGCTTGAGGTTGCGAAAACCTGACCATTTTCCTGCCAGATTGTGGTAGTTTCAACATTCAGATTGCGGACAGTCACCCATTCAACGCCGGGGAGCAGTGTGGTTTGGATCGTTGGCAGGGGTTCCAGACTGAACTGAGATGCGCTTCGCCCGGTTTGAAAGAACATACCCAGGGCAATAAAAGATAATGTAATCAGTAGAACTCTGAAAAAGCTTTTCTTTGTAGTATTCATTTCCATTTTCCTATATTTAATTTATACCTTCGTGCGTTTCGAAAGGCAACATATTAATTTCCATCATTCGTCTCCGCGAAGGGAGGGCCAAATACTAATTTCATAATATCCAGAACCACCTCCAACCGCGTCAAAGACCGGAATGAAAAAAAAGGTGTATCCTTTGTAGTGATATAAGTCTGTGTTTTCTATGATGCCTGTAAACTCGATCCGCAACACAATCGGATTCAGATATTCCAATTCATTCATGATCCCAGCTTGATACCGGGCCGCAAATAACTTATCGCGAAGAGGCAAATTTTGAGCCCCACAAGGGATTTCTCTTTCTCGGTTTCGCTGGTCATTTTTCTTCTGTTCATCCAGCGTTATAGATTTAGAGCCATATTCGTCACGAAATTGTTTGATTTCCTCTTCGTTGAGATGCGTAGGAATGCAGGGATTAACCCATAAAGGAGCCATTGCCCAGACACTGCAAAGAAATATAAATAATCCAATCATGACAAACCATTTTGTTTTGTTATGAGTAAGTTTGTTCATTACAATTTCCTTTTCCTTTTACTATGGGGCAGGTTGCAAGTATCCTTCAATTAAGTTAGCGCTACTTTTTTGCCCTTGAATGACATTGCACCAACTATCAGGAATAGGCCAGGGTTGCTTCTTACAATGTTCAGCCTTAGAAATATAGAATTGGTAGTCGTTGTTTAGATAACTATTATGTATATAGAACTTGACAATAACATAATATACTTTACCTGCTATTAGTGCAGATGGGTCCTTAATAAAAATCTCAAATTCTTCATCATCTAGATTCCCGATCTCATCTTTCTCCTCACAGCCAGGAATTGAATTAGATTCTTCTGAATATTCATCGGTAGGATTTGTTGGTAAATTGGTCCAAGATAAACCATCACAAACTCCATTCATGAACCTCCAGTAATCTCCGAAATCTACGTTACCATCTTCTTCAATTCCTGTATCTGTATCGACAGTCGGACGACGGAATTCCCAAGCAAAGGTTGTATTTAGATTGATCAATGCATCCAGTTCTGCCTGCTCAAAAGTAAAAAATTGTGCAAAGTAAATGGTATTGCCAGCCCGCGTAACAAAAGGCACATTTACTGTTGTCGGTGACCAGCTGCCCTGGTCAACTGGGTCAACCATTGTAAGTGAGTTTGCCAGGCGCAGGCTATATCCACTGCCTGCCTGCTCATTGACTGGAGTTTCCGGAAGGATATTGACATTGAATACTCCACCTGTTGCCGGATGCCAGACTATTCTCGAAGAATCAAGTACATCTTGTGAACCGGGGAAGGGTCCTAAGCCACGGATTAGACTCGTGCCAATTTTGTTTCCCGATGCATCTTCTACTGTCAACTTAGTATTGCCGTTAGGATCAATATCGTCAGGTTCCAGGTCAAAGGTTTCCACCAAAAAATTACGCTTTGAGGGAAGAGTGTTAGGAGCCTGAAAATTTACCCAATCTTGATCGCTTTGCGGGCATAAAGTATGCCTTTGAACTTCCCCCAAGATTAGCATAGAGCCTGTGGAAGATGTATCGTCTGGCTCGAATGTGTCTGGCGTCCCCGAACAATTGTATGCGAGCTTAGTGGAGGAATAGTATATCTCCGAGTTTCCGTTGCGAAGTTCGCTCCATACCAAATGCAAATTGCCATTCACATCCCTGGCAATGTTGGGTTGACCTGTAATACCTGCATCGCCCGCGATTATTGTCGCTTCTGTCCATCCACTTGCTTGGCGAGAGGCCTCGTAGATCGAACCATTGACGCATACCAACCGCGGTAAATTTTCGTCATCTGTGATCAGACTAAGGTCGGTACATGTCGTGCTGCTAAATATATTCTCCGTTACCGACCATGTTGTGCTGGCGCTTTCCTTTGACCTGTATTTCGGAGGCGCACCGGAACTCGACCACGCGGCGTGAATTTTATTGTTTTGGTCAACGTGGATGACCGGAACATATCCAGTTCCTATACTTTGATTGGCAGACCAGTTTCCGCCAGTGTATGTACTATAAAACACATTGGAGCTGGAGTTCATCATGACCAAATGGAAATTACCGTTTGAATCCCCTGCTACCATCGGGTAGTAATACAACCCCGAACTCACATGACAGCCTGTTCGGTTGGAAGGAGGCGAACCGGAGGCAGGCCAAAGACTGTACATGGTGTAATTTCTTGGATTAGGTTCAAAGGACGTCCATACGACCATTAAGTTGTCATTTGTATCAATTCCTATGGAAGGATACATGGCTTTCCATTCGCCCACAAAAGAACTACAAACCTGACCATCTGAGAGAATTGCTGGAGGCGCACAGGATACGGCTGTACATTTGCTATATAGGGTTTCATAGTCGTCGGCATGGTCGTTATCTTCCTCCTGCCATACGATGTGCGCTGTTCCAGCGCTATCAGCGACAAGTTGTGGGGAATCCGATGTGAATGATGGGCTAACAGAAACATTAACCGGTGACGACCAGCTTGTGCCATCAAAACGGATATAGAAAATGTCTTGCTTGCTTCCATTGACCACCTCCCGCCAAACGACATGCACATTTCCAAGACTATCAGTTGTGATTCTGGGTTTCGAAGATTCTTGAGATGTATTGGAAATATTAGACCTCTTGCAAAAGTCAGTATAGGTTGAGTTCAAGGTTGTAGATTG
>CAZIYY010000070.1:0-23160 GCA_964543585.1 uncultured Anaerolinea sp.
GTTGCTGAACGGGTGGCAGTGGCGATGGAAAATGCGCGCCTGTTCCAGGATGCCCGAAGGCGCGCGGCGAAAGAGCGCACAATCTCGGAAGCGACAACGCGTATCAGCAGCGCGTTCAATATCGAAAACATCCTGCACGCCACTGCCGAGGAACTTAGCCGCGTACTTGGCGGTTCGGAAGTCGTGGTGCAAATCCAGCCGGAATCAGTGGAGAAGAATTTTGAATCTCAAGATTCTTGAGCAAAAAACCTTGAAAATAGGTTTTCGTTAAGACAAAAGGAGCAAATTATGTTAGAACGAAATAGGTCTCCACACAAACCACATATTGCCTGGACGTTACTCAACCTGATAATTGTCGCGAATTTGCTGTTAAGCGGCTGCGGCAAAGCCGCGCCCAAAGTGTATCATGTGGGTATACTATCCGGACTGAGCGCTTTTTCTCCGGCAGTTGAAGGATTCAAGGCAAAAATGACTGAACTCGGTTACATCGAAGGCGAGAACATTTCTTATGATGTGCAGTCAACCGAAGTTGATTTCGATGCCTACAAAAGCATATCGCAAAAATTCGCGGACGATAAGGTGGACTTGATCTTTGTGTTTCCCACCGAAGCATCCATGGAGGCAAAAGCAGCCACTCAAGGCACCGATATCCCGGTTGTTTTTGCCCTGGCATTCACCGATGTTGCAGGCATTGATTTGATCGAAAGCGTTCGCGAACCGGGCGGGAACATCACGGGCGTTCGATTCCCAAGTGTCGATATTGCCACTAAACGACTGCAAATTCTGCTTGAGATCGCGCCAAATGCGAAAAAGATTTTCGTGCCATATCTCAAAGGTTACCCGAATGTGCCGGGCCAGCTGGAAGCAATTCGTCCGCAAGCAGTAAGCCTGGGTGTTGAGTTAATAGAATTTCCTGCTTCCAGTCCACCTGAACTGCAAGCCGAATTGGACAAACGCACTGCGTCAGAAGATATCGGCATCGATGCTCTCTTGATGATCGCCGAGCCCCTAGCCATCACCCCTCCCTTTTATGCCATCATCGGCAAATTCAGCTACGAACATAAGATTCCAATTGGCGGCGCCTTGATGACGACGGATGGCTACGAGTCCATTTTCGGTCTCCTTCCCGACGCCGCTCGCGCCGGCGAAGACGCCGCTCTCCTAGCTGACAAAATCTTTAAAGGCACCCCTGCTGGAACCATCCCGGTCGTCACTTCTGAGAGTTATTTCCAAATCAATTTCAAAGCCGCTCAACAATTGGGAGTGACGATACCGGAAGGTTTACTAAAACAAGCGGATGAGATTATTCGCTAATCTGCGACCACCTAAGCCTTTCGAGTACATCCGCCGTAAATTTCCATAATGGATGCAACGACGAAAACCATGAAGACTGAAACTGTGAAACTCAAAAATACAAGAAGCCTGACTACGACTCTGGCAATCAGCTTTTTCAGCCTGAGCGCTTTGGTACTTTTGCTTTCCAGCAGTCTGCAGATAGCGTTAAGCATACAAGCCCAACAAGCTGAAATCGAAGGCAGGCAGCTACTTATCGCCCGGGATGCAGGCAGAAGCGTGAGCAACTTTATCCAGGGAAAATTCAGCGCCATGGAAATCGCGGTCGAATTTTCCAATCCAATCACAGCCTCCCCTCAAAGTCGAACAACCATTTTGGAGGGCATGTTGGGTCTCGACCCGGCTTTCAAACAGTTCGTCTTGCTGGATGGTCGGGGTAAGCAATTGAGCTTTGTTTCTCGAGTTTCGCAAACATTGTCATCAGAGTTTAACGCCCAAGTGAATGACAATGTATTGTCCAAAACATCAGGCGGTCAGCAGTATATCAGCCCAGTTTATATCGACGACATAACCAGCGAGCCATTAATTGCCCTCGCTATTCCTATAAAATCAGTTCTGGGTGATTATCAGGGGACCTTGGTCACAGAGGTCAACCTGAAATTCATTTGGGATCTGGTCGATCAGATCAGGGTAGGTGAAACAGGTTATGTTTACGTGGTGGATGATCAGGGAAACCTGATTG
Source organism: uncultured Anaerolinea sp. (assembly GCA_964543585.1). Lineage (GTDB taxonomy): Bacteria > Chloroflexota > Anaerolineae > Anaerolineales > Villigracilaceae > Defluviilinea. The sequence goes on from CAZIYY010000070.1 coordinate 2,036, forward strand.
CTTATAGGGATACCAGCCTGGTTCTGCAAGGTAAAAATGTCACCGAGATCGCTGGAGTAAGCGAATTCGTCAGAAACCCATCAGGATCAGCCGATACAACAGCGGGTGTCCAATCATACACTGGCTTAAGCGGCACAACAGTCGTCGGAACTTATGTTCCCTTAGGCTCACCCCAATGGGCTGTTGTAATTGAGTTACCCAGTCGGGAAGCGTATCAGGATGTTGTCACCCTGGGATTGCGTTCCCTCGCCTTGATTTTTATCATCGGAATAGTAGCCAGTTTAGCGGGTTTTTTTGGAGCGCGCCGCACATCCGCTCCATTGATTGAGCTTTCCAACGTCGCGGCCGAAGTTGCAAAGGGCAACCTGGGCGCGCAAGCCAGGGAAATTGGTCCAGCCGAACTTGTGCAACTCGCAAGTTCATTTAATAACATGACTTCCCAATTGCGAGACTCCATCAGCAACCTAGAGAAACGCGTGAAGGACCGAACCGCAGATTTGGAAAATGCAAACGCAAAGAATGAACGCCGCGCCGCCCAGTTCGAAGCCATCGCGCAAGTCTCGCGCACCATCACTTCAACGCAAGACCTGAATACCTTGTTACCCCAGATCGCATCCGTGATCAGCCGTCTGTTTGGTTTCTATCATGTCGGCATTTTCCTGCTGGATGCGAGCGGCGAGTACGCCATATTGAGCGCGGCGAATAGTGAGGGCGGGAAAAGGATGCTAGACCGCGATCATAGACTCAAGGTCGGCAAAACCGGCATCGTTGGTTACGCCACAGCCACCGGCAACCCGCGCATTGCTCTCGATACGGGAGTAGATTCAGTTTATTTCGACAACCCTGATTTGCCAAATACGCATTCCGAAATGGCATTGCCCCTTACAACGGGTGGACGCGTTATCGGCGCGCTGGATGTGCAAAGCCTGGAGCGGAACGCCTTTGCAGAGGAAGACGTTAGCATTTTGTCCACCCTGGCCGACCAGGTGGGTATTGCAATCCAGAATTCAAGACAATATGAAGAAACGCGCCGGGCGCTGGCAGAATCCGAATCGCTCTCCCGTCAATTCATCCAGCAAGGATGGCAGGAATTTACCAAGAGCCGAAACCTGGCAGGCATCCGCCATACAGGCGCAAAGGCTACGATTTTATATGCAAACAAAGGCGAGGGTAAAGATGAAAGCCGGTTAAATAAAGACCAGTCCGGGGCGAAGCCTCGAAGCGTATCACTGGCTCTGCCCATCAAATTGCGAGGCGAAGTCATCGGTTCGGTGGAGGTACGTTCCCCGATTAATCGCGAATGGGGCCAGGATGAACTGGATATCGTGACTGCCATTATTGAACGCGCGGCGGTTGAGTTGGAAAATTCCCGCTTGCTGACAGGGAGTCAAAAACGAGCCGCCAAAGAGCGCACCATCAGCGAAATCTCAACCAGGATTAGCGCGCAAAGCAGCATCGATGAGTTGATGAAAACAGCCGCGCAGGAATTGGGACGCGCGCTTCCCAAAGCCAGCATCTCCATTCAATTCAAAAAAGATGAGCAACCTGAATGATCAGAAGAGTGTTCGGACCTCCTCATTTTGACGACCCGGAACAAAATTTCCGAGCGAACTTCGTGAACGGATTTTCCTGGATAGCGATGACCCTAATCTTCGTCTTTGCTGTTATCACCGCGCTCACAGGCTATACGGGTTATACGCTGTATGTTTTGATGGGGCTTGTATTGGTATTCGCCCTAACCATCATACTGCTTCGATATGGATTGCTGAATATCAGCGCCATCGTATTGGTTGTGCTAACCTGGCTGGGGATCTTATTTCAAGCGTCTACGTCGGAGGGCGTGCACGACGTAATCATGATCGGCCTTATCGCAACAGCCCTGTTCGCAAGCATACTCATCGGTTGGTGGGCAGGTGGCATAACGATTTTCGCAAGCATCCTGGGCGCGTGGCTGGTTGCAAGCCTTGAAGTAAATCATTTGATTGCGCCGACTCTCTCTACTCCGTACACTTACGCCCGGGATCTAACGTTCATCTTGTTGATCATTTCGACCCTTATCTACTTCAGCACAAGAAACTTGCAGAACGCAATCAACCGCGCCAAGGAAAGTGAACTCAATTCACACAAGAGCAGGGATGCGCTGCAAAAATTAAATATTTCCCTCGAGGATCGCATTGCAGAAAGCACTGCCGAACTTGCGGCAACCAACAGGCGCAATGAACGCCGCGCCAGGCAATTCGAAGCCATCGCGCAGGTGGCGCGCGTTGCCGCGACCATACAGGAACTGGAATCTCTTTTGCCGCGCATTGCCGAGGTAATCAGCCAGCAATTCGGTTTCTATCACGTAGGCATATTTCTGTGGGATGAGAATCGTGAGTTCGCCGTCTTAAAGGCGGCCAACAGTGAAGGAGGTCAGCGGATGCTTAAACGCGGGCATAAACTCGGAATAGGCCAAACAGGCATCGTAGGCCACGTGGCCGCAACAGGAATCTCCCGCATCGCGCTGGACGTTGGGGCCGACGCCGCTTTCTTCGACAATCCCGACCTCCCAAACACCCGCTCCGAAGTGGCGCTGCCCCTGCGCGTCGCAGACGAGGTCATCGGCGTGCTGGATGTGCAAAGCACAGACCAAAAAGCCTTCAAGGCAGAGGACACAGAAGTCCTATCCGCGCTTGCAGATCAGCTCGCGATCGCCATTCAAAACGCGCGCTCCTTCGAAAGAACCCAGGAAATGCTGAAAGAGGCACAAAGGACTTCAGGCGCGTATTTGAGCGATTCCTGGCGCACCCTGCAATCACAGGAAGAACGCATTGGGTATCATATGTCGGAAAATACCCTGAAGTCCCTGACCCAACCCATTACATCGGCGCAGATCAATACAGCAGTTACCAATAAAGAAACCGTGGCGGAAAGCGGAGAGACTGCCACGCTTACTGTTCCAATCCGCCTGCGCGACGAAGTGATTGGCGTCATGGATATCCGTACAACTGAGGAACATGACTGGGATCCCGATGAAGTGGATATCGCGGAAGCCGTTGCGGAACGCCTGTCGCTGGCGCTGGAAACATCCCTGCTCCTGCAAACCACCCAACGACGCGCTGAGATTGAGCGCCTCACCGCAGATATTTCCGGCAAGATCAGTGCCACAACCCAATTCGACTCGATCTTACGCACCGCCGCAGAAGAACTTAGCCGCGCGCTTGGCGGCTCGGAAGTGTTGGTGCAAATCCAAGCGCCTGAGCCGGATGATATCGGAAGAGTAACTACATGACCGAGCGACCCTCCCAAGTAGAATCTTCGTTATTAGACCGCAGAGTCGAAACCCGTCGCAAACTTGCGATTCGCATCAACCTTGTCACGGGTGTGCTTTTGCTCGTAGTTTCATTTCCAAGTCTATTAACCTTGCATCCTGAAGCGTCGTTGCAATATATCGGCAACATAGTAACCGCTGTCATGGCGCTGATTTCGTTTGTCAGTGCCTGGATTTCCTATCGTTATAGTAGCACGCGCGGCAGTCTTGTATTTATCACAGCAATTTTACTAGTATCGCTGGGTGTTCCGATCTATGCAAATGGCCTTGGGTTGCAATCAGGGCTTATTGTCGCTATCATCGTGGCAAGCATCGCTTCGACAACACTGCCAGCCTCGCTGGCCGCAAATGCCAGCATTGCCGCGCTTGTTGTTGAGACTCTCGTAATCCTATTGGATTTGTATCTGCCGGATTTCGGGCTCGGGACATACGAGAGTCCATATATAAACCCGTTCCTGTTTCTCATTTTGATCGTTTTTGGATACTTCGCGTCAGGGCAATTCAACTCCTACTCCCTTCGCAATAAACTCATTGTGGCTTTTGTGGCAGTAGCAGTGGTCGCAGTAGGTACTTTAGCCCTTGTCACGGGCCGCGCTAATCGCATTCGTCTTACACAAGATGTGGGAGAAAGCTTGACCGCACAAGCCGAGTCGCGCGCCCTGATCGTTGGTGAGACGCTCGCGAAAGAACTGCAAGGACTGCAATCGTTTGGATTGAGCAAAGTAGTCCAAGACCGCGTGGAAGCGGCCAGCGCTGGCTACATTGGCAGCCCAGCAAATATTCGGGCTGAAATTGAAGTTCTTGATAAGCGATGGCGCGCCGCCGACGCCGCGAACAATAATAGCGATCCGTTGGTGCAGGGTGTTTTGAATGAAGTCATCTCGTCGGAATTACGAGAATACCGCGATACTTTTCCTGAAAACGTAGAGATTTTTGTCACCGATCAATATGGCGCAAACGTGGGCGCTACCAATCGCACATCTGATTACTACCAGGCAGACGAAGGCTGGTGGCAAGCCGCTTATAACAACGGAGAAGGCGCGCTATATATTGGTCAACCGGCCTTTGACGATAGTAGCGCCACCTACGCCTCGATCATCTCCGTTCCGCTTTATGCGCACGACACTAAAAAGGTTATTGGCGTCCTTCGCACTACTGTAAAACTGACGGCAATCACCTCGGTATTGACGGCAGTGCATATTGGCAAAACCGGGCAAATCGAATTGTATGTAGCCGAAGGTCAAGAAATCCCGGCTGAAGGCGGCGGCCTTGTCCCTGGTGATCCGAACGCGCTCGCCCTTCGAGCCAATGTTCCGAATTACGCAGAGATCAACTATGATAACAAACCCAGTCTGGTCAGCCGCGCGCCAGTCACGAGCCTTGACCCTAAGGTTTCACCAGTGATTAGCCAATTGGGTTGGAGCCTGGTGGTTCATCAAGATCGCCAGGAGAGTCTCGCTCCTGTGGAAACTCAGACAAGAACGATCACAGTCATCTCCATGCTGCTCATCGGTTTGGCTACCCTCACAGCCTTCTTTGCATCACAAATTTTAGCCAGGCCCGTTCAGTCCCTCACTTCAGTTGCAGAACAAATCGCATCAGGCGATCTCGGTGCACGCGCGGTTATCACTACTCAAGACGAGATCGGCGCATTAGCCGCATCCTTTAACCGCATGACCGACCAGCTGAATCAAACCCTGGCGGGACTCGAGCAACGCATTGCCGAGCGCACCGCAGACGTGGAAACTGCGCGCCAGCAAACCGAGAAGCGCGCCCAGGAACTACAAACCATCAGCGAAATCTCACGCGTCGTCTCCACCGAACAAAGGCTGGATATCCTCCTCCAACTCATCACGCGCCTAGTCAGTGAACGATTCGATTTCTATCATACCGGCATCTTTCTCATCGATAATGCGCGGCAATTCGCCGTTCTGCAAGCCGCCAACAGCGCGGGCGGCAAACGGATGTTGAAACGCGGACACAAACTTAAGGTTGGGCAGACCGGAATTGTCGGCAATGTCGCCCAAACTGGAAAACCCCGCATCGCCCTGGACGTTGGAGCGGACGCGGTGTACTTCGACAACCCAGACCTCCCAAACACTCGCTCCGAAATGGCTCTGCCCCTGAACTTGCGGGGTCAAACAGTCGGTATTCTAGATGTCCAAAGCCTAAAAGCAGGCGCTTTCACCGAGACGGACGCAAACACATTGAGCATACTGGCGGATCAAATCGCAATCAGCATTGACAATGCCCGCCTGTTTGAGCAATCGCAACAAGCCTTGAACGAAGTGCAAACCCTATATCGCCAATACCAGGCGCAGGAATGGCATGCTTTCATAAAACAGGAAGCCAGAATTGGTTATCACCAATTATTGGTTGGCGGCAAACCAATTGAAAAACCGCTCGAGTCAAATGAGATCCGGGAGGCAATGGAAAAAGGCGAAATTCTCGTCACTAACGAGGCGCAAAGCAAGATTGAATCGTCCATTGTCGTCCCCGTCAAACTACGCGGACAAACGATCGGTGTGCTCAATATCAAAGCGCCATCCAAGAATCGTCAATGGAATCAGGACGAAATCAACCTGGCGCAAGCCGTTTCAGACCGGCTTGCGATCGCGCTCGAAAACGCGCGCCTGCTGCAAGAGTCGCAGCGCCGCGCAGCCAAGGAACAAAAAATCGGCGATGTGACCGCCAAGGTCGGCGCATCCATCAACATGAGAAACGTATTACAAACCGCCGTGGAAGAGTTGGGCCGCGCCCTCCCCGGATCGGAAGTTGTGATACAGTTCCAACAAGAAGACGGAAAGGGTTAAACTGAGGTCTTCCTATGTTATCAAAATTCATACGACGAATTCTTCCTTCTCCAGAAATGGATGAGCAGGAACAAAAGTCCGTGATCCGAACGCTTCAAACGATTGTCATCGTTTCCATGGTCGGCGCGGTGATGTCATTCCTGGCGGCATCTTCTTCATCAGAAACAGCTCAAGCGCGGGTTGTCATGGCTGGACTATTCCTGCTACTTGCAATCAGCCTGTTTCTCCTACGCAGAGGCACCTTATTGCCTGCTCAACTTCTGACACCAACTGCGCTCTTTGCCACAGTCACATATTTGGTAACTTCGGGGAACGGATTACATGATGCCGCTTTTTTGGGCTATGCCGGTGTAATCATTGTGGCAAGTTTGACACTGGGACAAGGCGCGGCTTTTGTATTTGCGGGAATGATAATTATTGCAAGCTGGGCAATTGGGTTCGCGGAATTGAACGGTTCGCTGGTCAGCCCCGGTAGTGGCCTTACAGATGAATCTACTCCCGTATTTATCACAATCCTTGTTTTGGCTATCACATTTACACAGCGAACGCTCATCAACCGTATGAACGAAAACCTGCAACGCGCCCGCCTGAACGAGCAAAAGCAAGTGGAAGCGAACAAAGAATTGATCGAATTGCAAAGCACACTTGAAAAGCGTGTGGAAGAACGAACCACAGAACTTGCAAGCCGCAACATAGAACTTGATCGCGCCAGTTCACAACTCCAACGCCGTGCCACCCAATTTGAAGCATTGGCGCAAGTTACACAGTCCATCACCTCCATACGCGATCTCCGCGAGATCCTGCCGCATATTGCAGAAGTGATCAGCGAGCAATTTGGCTTCTATCACGTCGGTGTATTCCTGCTCGATCAAGTCAATGAATACGCCGTTTTAAGCGCGACCAACAGCGCAGGCGGCAAAAAGATGATCGAACGAAAACACCGCCTGCGCGTGGGTGAGCAGGGCATTGTTGGCAGTGTCACCCTGACAGGCAACCCACGCGTCGCAATGGATGTCGGCGTGGATGCGGTCTTTTTCAACAACCCCGAATTGCCCGATACGCACTCTGAAATGGCGCTGGCGCTCAAAAGCAGCGACCACATCGTTGGCGCGTTGGATGTGCAAAGCATAGAGATAGCCGCGTTCACCGAAGAAGATATTCAAATGCTCAGCCTGCTTGCCGGTCAGGTAAGCTTGGCGATTGAAAATGCACGCCTCTTCGACGAAACCCGCAGGGCGTTGGCTGAATCCGAGGCAATCGGCCGCCAGTCCACACGCGAGGCTTGGGGGCGTCTCCATACCGAGCAGAGCCTGCTCGGATATCGTTACAATCTGACCGGCGCCTCGCCTCTTGAAAAGCCGCTTGAATTAACGGAGTCAGGCGAGGGAAAAAGTAACGGCAAACAAACGGAAGCAAGCCAGGTCGTAGTCCCAATCGAACTGCGAGGTGAGATCATCGGAACGCTGATTGTCCAATCCCCATCTTCAGCCGCGCTAAACCAGGATCAGCTTGATCTTATCAAAGCCGTCGCCGAACGCGTGGCGCTTTCAGCAGAAAACGCTCGCCTGTTTGAGGAAACCACACGCCGCGCCGAACGCGAACGTATGGTATCTGACATTACAGGCAAAATCCGAAGTGCGACCGATCCGCAAACGATGATCCAGACTGCCATGGATGAATTACGCAAGGCTTTGGGGGCCAGCCGCGTTGAAGTCGTTCCGCAAATCGTCAAGGGCGCGGAGTAATCCATTCAAAGTAGAGAGCGAGGAAATATGGCTTTTACAATTGCTATGTCAAATGAAAAGGGCGGAGTCGCGAAGACGACTTCCACATTATCGTTGGGAGCGGCGCTTGCTGAATTGAATCATCGCGTTCTTCTCATTGATCTCGACCCACAGGCGAACCTAAGTCTCGCGCTGGGGCTTGAAAATGGAGCAGCCGAAATCACTTCCGCCAATGTGCTGATCGAAAACGCAGCGATACGGAGCGCTGTTTGCAAAACCGACGTGGCAAATTTGGATCTCATTCCGTCCAGTACACGGATCGAAAGCGTCGAACAATTCCTGCCGATGCGAAGCCAATATCTGTCAACGCTTCGTAACGCGCTTGAGGCTGGCTCGCTTCCCTACGACTATATCCTGCTCGATTGCCCGCCTGCCCTGGGGGCGATCACACTTAACGCGCTCTCGGCCGCGGACTTGCTAATCATCCCGACCCAGGCTGAATATTTTTCCGCTTATGCACTAAGGAATATGATGGGTTCCATTCGCCGCGTGCGCCAGGAAAGCAACTCGAATCTGGCTTACCGAATACTTGTCACTTTATTAGATCGCCGAAATCGGACGCACCGCAATATCTTCGAACAATTACAAGCTACATTTGGGCAGGGTGTTTTTACGACGGTAATTGAGATTGACACAAAACTCCGCGAAAGCCCGATCGCGGGCATGCCTATTACGCAATACAAACCGACAAGCCGCGGCTCGCAACAATACCGCGTCCTTGCCCAGGAGTTGATTGAATATGCCAAAGAAGAAGCCAATCGACAAGCGCCTTAAGAATTTATTCGAAGACGTAAAACCTGAACAGGCTCCAGTAGAGGCAAGACCTGCTTCCCGCAAACGCACTTCGGCAGAGACGGTCCCTCTGCCTGTTGAAATTCAGCGCGGCGATAAATCCCGTCCGCTTTTGGATGTAGTGAGTCACGTTTCCCAGCCTGATTCTGTCATGACACTTGCGTTCCAGTCGGGGCATAATACCTGGGCAACCCTGCAAGTAATGGACGAAACCGAACAACGCACGTGGAATCAGGATGAACAATTACTTGTTAAGCAGGTAACAGATCAACTTTCACTCGCACTGGAAAACGCGCGCCTGTTCCAGGAAACGCAGCGACGCGCCCAGGAAATGACCACCCTTGCCTTAGTGGGACAGGAGATCTCCGCCACACTTGATCTACAGACGGTGTTGGAAAGAATTGCGGATTACGCAAAAAACCTCCTGCGCGCCGCGACCAGCGCAGTTTACATTCCAGATGCTGGGTTTGAGAAGCTCCGCGCGGTCGCGGTACTGGGGGAGGAAGCGGAAGAGATCCGCAAGGACCCGCTTGAAATCGGCACGGGCATCCTCGGCTCGATAGCCCTGTCAAGAATTGGCGAAATCATTAATAACGTAAACCTCGACAAGCGCGCCGTTACGATCGCCGGCACACACGGGGATGTGCTGTATGAACACCTGATGGCGGTTCCAATTCTTATTCAAGACCGGCTTCGCGGTCTCCTCGTTGTGTGGCGCGTTGGCAGGGACAAGGAATTCATTCAATCTGAATTTGAGTTCATCATCAGCCTTGCCCAGCAAACTGCGATCGCGATTGAGAACGCGCGCCTGTTCCAGGAAACACAGCAAGCTCTCGAGAGTGCGCGCTATCGCGCGCAAGCAGAAAACCTCGTCAATGAGATCGCCACACATTTTCTGAATGTCGATAACCCGGCCCTTATCAACCAAGTGATCACCGAAAACCTGGGGAAGTTGGGAAAATTCTTTGAGATTGATCGGGCATATGTATTTCTGTTCAACGATGACGGCTTGACCATGGATAACACCCACGAATGGCGGCAGGAAGGGATCGAATCTTATATCGACGATTTTCGCAACGTGCCGCGCAACACCCTTGCATATATGATGAGTTACTTAACGCGCATGGAGCCTTTTGTAGTTTCCAGCGTTGCCGATATGCCGGAGGAGGCTCGGGCAGATAAAGAAGAATATTTGAGGGAGCACATTCAATCCATCATGTGCGCGCCAGTTACACTGCAGAATCAACTGGTTGGTTTTGTAGGCTTGGATTCGGTTCGCCACAAACGAAACTGGTCCGAAGAAGATATTTTCACCCTGCGCCTCTTCGGACAGATTGCCATTGGTGCATTAGATCGCGCCCGCAACCAGGACGCGCTTGCCAAATCTGAGACAGATCTGCGTGCCCTATTCTCGTCCATGCAGGACGTGGTGATCGTTTACGACAAGGACGGGCGTTATGCGCGCATTGCGCCAACCAATCCCTCACTGCTTTTCCGCCCGCCTCAGGAAATGGTCGGCAAATTGATCCATGAAGTCCTCCCAAAAGATTTGCATGAACCATTTATGACGACCATACAAAAAGTGCTGGCAGGCGAAGAAAATGTAAACATCGAATATCCCCTCATACTTGGAGGACAGCAATATTGGTTCGATGCCAGCGTCTCCAAACTCACGAATGACCAGGTGTTTTGGGTGGCACGCGATATTACCGAACGCAAACTTTCAGAAGAAGCCCTCGCCGCCTCCCGGCAAATGTTGCGCCAGGTGCTTGATACCATCCCATCGCGCGTTTTCTGGAAGGATCACGACCTCAACTTCATCGGGAGCAACCAGGCGTTCGCGCTTGACGCGGGTTTGGAGTCGCCCGAAGCGCTTCTTGGCAAAAACGACTTTGACATGGTTTGGGCCGAACAAGCAGAAATCTATCAAAACGACGATAAGGCTGTCATGGAAGGTCAACAACCCAAGTTGAATTTTGAGGAACCACATACTGCCGAGGATGGAAGAATTACATGGGTTCGCACAAGCAAGGTGCCGTTATTGAATACCAGGGGACAAGTGGATGGTATCCTGGGCATCTATGACGATGTGACCGCGGAGAAAGAAGCGGAGGAAGCAATTCGGCGTCAGAACCAATATCTAGCGGTGTCTTCGGAAATTGGCCGCATCGTCACATCCACGCTGGATTTGAACTCGATCTTCACGCGCACTGTCAGCCTGATCAGCGAGCGATTCGGCTTTTACTTCGCCGCAATCTACATCGTTGAAGAGACCGGCTTTAACGCCGTTCTGCGTGAGGGTACGGGCGCGGCGGGCGAAAAAATGAAGGCGCAAAAACACTCCATGGTGGTGGGTTTCAACACAATCGTTGGCAAAGTGGCTGAACTTGGCGAATCAATGCTCTTGAACGACATACAGCATGAACCGCTTTATCAGCCAAACCCACTCCTTCTTGATACGCGCTCAGAAGTCGCAATCCCCCTGCGAATCGGGACTCGTATCGTCGGCGTCATTGACATCCAATCCACACAAACGAACGCATTTACCAAGGATGATATTTCGGTATTGCAATCGCTCGCAGACCAGGTGGCGGTCGCCATCGACAATGCCCGCTCCTACGAACTCTCACAGGAACTCATCAGGGACCTGCGCGAAGTTGACCAATTGAAGAGCCAGTTCCTTGCCAACATGAGCCATGAATTGCGAACCCCGTTGAACTCCATCATAGGTTTCTCGCGTGTGATCATCAAAGGCATTGACGGGCCCGTGACGGACATGCAACAACAGGACCTGACCGCCATTTATAACTCGGGCCAGCACCTCCTGGGATTGATCAACGATATTCTTGATCTGGCGCGCATTGAAGCGGGCAAGATGGAATTAAACTTTGAAGAAGTGCATCTCTCCGAAATGACCACCAGCGTTTTGACCACTGCAAGGGGTCTTGTGAAAGAAAAACCGATCCAGTTACTGCAACGCATACCGGCAGACATGCCCGCGGTGCGCGGCGATACTATGCGCGTCCGCCAGGTATTGCTTAACCTGATCTCAAATGCATCCAAGTTCACGGATGAAGGCTCGATTACTGTCGAGACCAGCGTGCAAAAAGGTCCAACAGGCAAGATGGAAGCCTTGATCAACGTGATAGACACAGGACCCGGAATTACACTGGAGGATCAGGAGAAATTGTTCAAAGCCTTTTCGCAAGTGGACGGTTCCGCAACGCGCAAGAGTGGCGGTTCGGGATTGGGTCTCTCTATTTGCGCCAACCTCGTGCAATTGCATGGCGGACGCATAAGCGTTCACAGCGAAATTGGAACGGGATCAACCTTCTGGTTCACCTTGCCCCTTTATCACCAGCCCCAGGCGGAAATCCCCGAAGGCAAGAAAGTGATATTGGCAATTGATGATGACCCGCAGGTCATCAGTTTGTATGAACGCTATCTCAACCCGCAGGGCTATCACGTTGTGCCGCTGACAGACCCATCGAAAGCCAAAGAGCGCATCCTTGAGATCAAACCTTTCGCTGTGACGCTCGATATCATGATGCCCAACCTGGATGGATGGACGCTCCTCAACAGTCTCAAATCCGACCCTGCCACACGCGATTATCCTGTGATTATCTGCTCCATCATGGAACAGGCGGACAAAGGATTCAGCCTCGGCGCGGCGGATTATCTCGTCAAGCCCATCCTCGAAGAGGATCTGGTTCATGCGCTTGATCGCTTGAACAAGAACGGCGATATACATGAAGTGTTAATCATAGACGACGACCCCAACGATTTGCGTTTGATCGAAAAACTCCTGAATCAAGATGGTCACTACAAGCCGATCCTTGCCGAAGGCGGGCGCAAGGGATGGGAGGCGATCAACGAAAAAGCGCCGCACGTTATCATCCTGGACATCTTCATGCCGGATATGGACGGCTTCACGATCCTTGAGAATCTGCGGGAGAATGCGACGCTGTGTGATATTCCCGTGCTAGTGGTGAGCGGCGGAGGGTTGACCAATGAACAGCAGAAACAATTAAGCGACTTCGGACAACGCCTGATCACCAAAGGGTCGCTCAAGGAAGATGAACTGATCTCAAGCCTGGAAAACGCTTTAAAGCGCATTGGATAATAACGCTCTCCTTGGAGATCCTATCTCCATCATGTTCGCATTAGAATCACCCCATCCCTTCGGGATGGGGCTTCATGCGCCCGCAGGCTGGGATGGTGATACAATCCAATTTGTGACGAGAAGGTAGAAAATTGAGGTACTCCCACAAACACACCAGAGGGAACATTCTTATATGTCATTTGTAATCAAATGTTTGGACTGCGGTTACGCCGCGCCCTTCGTGCCAAGTTCCATGCACTGCCCGCGCTGCAACAGCCAATGGCGCGAAGCGGAATACGACATCGTTGAGGTTGCAAAGACTTTCCCTTCCGGGATCAAAGACCGTCCATTCGATCTTTGGCGTTATCGCGAGTTATTGCCGATACATAACCCGAACCCAATTTTGAGACTCGGCGAAGGCGGCACGCCTTTGATTCAAGCGGCGAACCTGGGAATGATGCTGGGCTTGCCGAACCTGTTCATCAAGGATGAACGGCAAGGACCGACATCCTCGTTCAAAGATCGGCAGGCAGCTGTCACCATCGCCGCGCTCAAGGAAGGTGGCGTCACGGAAATGGTCGCCGCATCCACCGGCAACGTCGCAATTGCGCTCTCAGCCTACGCGGCACGGGCGGGGATCAAACTTTGGGCTTTCGTCACCAGCCTCGTTCCCGGAGTCAAGATGCGTGAGATCGCCTTGTACGGGAGTCAGGTGGTTAAGATCACGGGGTCGTACGACCAGGCAAAAGAAGTCGCCGCTGAATTTGCGCGTCAGCGAGGACTGTATCAGGACATGGGCGCGCGCACAGTCACCGCGGTCGAGGCAATGAAGACCCTCGCATTTGAGATCGCGGAGCAACTGACCTTGGCACAGGGCTTTGCATCCGGCTCGACCAAAGACGCGCCCAAATGGCGCACACCTGATTGGTACGTTCAGGCGGTTAGCGGCGGAATGGGGCCGCTCGGCGTTTACAAAGGTTTTCGCGAACTCAAACAACTGGGTCTGATTGACCGCATCCCAGCCCTCGCCCTCATTCAAGCGGAAGGCTGCGCGCCGATGGTAGAGAGTTGGAAGAAGGGATTGGAAAAAGCAGAGCCTGTTCTTTCGCCAAAGACCCGCATCGAGACGCTGGCGACAGGCGACCCCGGACGCGCCTATACGATGTTGCGTGATCAAGTGAATGAAACCAACGGCGTCTTTGAAAGTGTCGGCGATGAGGATTCCTTCCGCGCCATGCACGTCCTCGCCAAGATGGAGGGTATTTCGGCGGAGCCTGCGGCGGGCGCGGGGTTTGCGGGTTTATTCAAACTGGTGCGCGCGGGCATCATCAAATCAACCGAGACGGTCGTGGTCAACTGCACGGGGCACACCCTGCCAGCGGAACAATTCCTCTTCGGAGAAAACTGGACCCGCGATGTGGACCTTCAGCAACAGGCAAGGGAGGGCCAGGCGCCGACCCCGCAGGAAGGCTTGCTCTCTGCGCTTAATAACGTGACGCCGAACCGCTTCTCGCGGGTCGCAGTGGTGGATGACAGCCCCGAGGCGCGGCGCCTCATCCGACGCATTCTCCAGTCGCAGGGCGATTTTGAGATCTTCGAAGCCACAGACGGGCGCGAAGCGATTGAACTCGTTAACAGGGAACGACCCGATCTCGTGATCCTTGACCTGATGATGCCCGAGGTGGACGGCTTCGCGGTTTTGGACGCATTGCGCAGTAAGCCCGAAACGGCGAACATACCTGTGATCGTGGCCACGGCGAAGGAACTCACTGTGGATGAAAAGGGACGACTGCAAGGACAAATCCAATCATTAATGCAGAAAGGCGACTTCCTGAACGATGAATTCCTCGAAGAAGTGCGCTCGCTCATTCGTTAACCGTGATTATCAAATTGGGGACCACGCCCAATCTTCAAAGACAACGACGGGCTATGCCAATACCCGTCGTTGTGATTTAATGTAGTCAGGTGTTAATAACGATGCGCAAAATCCGCCTGGCAGGAATCAACGCCGCGCTCATGTCCGCGTTCTTTTTAGGACTCGCGCCCGTCTTTGGCAAGGCGGCGATGGGAGGAGATCATTTCTCCCCTTATGCCGTCGTGGCATTGCGCACGAGCGCGGCGGCATTATTGCTGTTTCTGATCATGGCGATCTTCAAGAGAGAATTCCTATACATCTATGGTGCGGGTTTGCTGGGGTGCGCGTTGGCAGGCGGCATCAATGGTATCGGTTCGGTCTTCTATTACATCGGCTTGAGCAAGTTGAACGCCAGCGTCGCGCAAATGCTTTACTCGCTCTATCCATTCTTTGTGGCAACCTGGCTTGTCCTGGATCGGCAGCCTCTTTCACGGCTCACTTTTGTTCGCATTATCATCGCCTTCATCTCTGCCGCGCTGCTGACCTGGGCAGGCATAGGGACGATAGACCTGGTTGGCGTGGCGTTCATGCTCATTGCCGCGGCGTTCTACGCGTTTCACATCCCAATTAATCAAAGAGTCCTTTATGAGCTGCCCGCGCCGACCGTGACCTTGTATACGTTGATCTCAATGAGCGTCGTTGTTGTATCCGCATATTTCCTCTTTGACCGAAGCATACCGACGGGAAACGCCCCGTGGTGGCCCGTGCTGGCGTTGACCATCGTTACGTTTTTCTCGCGGTTGATGCTCTTTTTGGGAATTAAACATATCGGCGGAATGCAGACCGCACTATTGGGCTTGGGTGAACTACTTGTCGCAATATTGTTCAGCCACTTATTGCTCAAAGAGACACTGACCAACATTCAATGGGCTGGCATGGCAGGTCTGGGAATTAGCCTTTTGCTGGTGCTATTTGAGAAGCCAACCACGCATCCCCCCACCCATCCGCATGGATTACTGAGCTGGCTACAACCACCCGACTTTCCCGACGATTTTTATAAGCACTAGGAAACCGTGACATGGAACACCGCGCCTGACACCGACCGCTACGTGAACGTCAACCCCCATTGTTCCTCCCACACCCACAGCGACTTCTGCCTCTAGGCCCATCTTTTCAAGTGCCGCGTTCGCCTACGATGGCGACGGGAAACGTGTAAAATCGGTGATGACCACCAACATCGCCACAACGACAACGTACTTTGTTGGTAATCACTATGAAGTTGCAAACGGTGTCGTGACCAAATACTATTATGCTGGCGCGCAGAGAATTGCCATGCGAACGAATGGCACGCTGATTTACCTGCTTGGCGATCATTTGGGGAGCACCAGCCTGGTAACAGATGCCACTGGACATAACTCCATCGAAACGCGCTACAAAGGCTGGGGAGAGGTGCGCTATTCGTCAGGCAATATGCCAACCAAATATCAATACACAGGGCAATATTCGTACGCCAGCGATTTCGGTTTGATGTTCTACAACGCCCGCTGGTACGATAGTTATCTTAACCACTTCACCCAACCTGACAGCATTGTACCAGACCCAAGCAATCCACAAAGCCTGAATCGGTACAGCTACGCCCTCAACAATCCCGTTCGATATACCGACCCGTCAGGACACTGTGTCCTGCTGGAAGAGGATGCGGATGGCTTGTGCGTTCATATCAGTAATAACAGCGGCAATAGTACTGTTCAAGTAGTGCACGGAGGCAGTGTATTTCCAAATGAAGTAGAAGTAGCCGTCGCAAACTATATGTTGACCGGTAATTCTAATTGGCTTAACGCCATTCCAGACGATACATCGGCGCTTGCGCTTCAGTATTCCGTGGTCACGGTTGCTGCCAACCTGGGTTATGAGACGGGATATGGCGGGATGGACCCAACGATAATCTTGATGGCTTTGGCAGTTGACCCGAATGGTCTGAACAACGATGATGATGGCTACGCATTTACATCCAATAGAGGTCTCAACGACAATATTTCTCAGACATTAAAGCGAATTGATGGAGGCGGTCCGTTCCGATTTAGAGAAGATGGAGAGATTTTTAAGAATCGTGAGGGTTTGTTACCATCAAAACCGGTAGGGTATTATCAGGCGTACACAGTGATAACTCCGGGTGCATCGAATCGCGGAACTGTTAGAATTGTTACTGGCCAGAACGGCGAAGCTTACTTAACATTAGATCATTACGAAACTTTTACTCGAATACGCTAATTTTATGCTCAAAACAAGGATATGATGCCTATGTCTGACAATGCTTTGAGTTTCTCTAACAAAGATGCAATATTAATAGTAGCCCCTGAAAAATCCAAGGCTATTTTAGATATGTTGGTCGCAAAGGACTACCAAGCGTTTTATTTGAATGGCATGGAAATTAAGTCAAAGGATGAATTGTTGAGACGACTATCGCAGGTGATGAAGTTTCCTGATTATTTTGGAAGCAATTGGGATGCATTGGAAGAATGCCTCAATGACTTAAGCTGGTTACCGGCAAGAGGTTATGCAATACAATTCGTAAATGCAGATAACTTCATAAATAATTCTTTATCAGACTTTAAGGTATTCGCTCAGATTGTTGAGTCAGTATCAAATCGCTGGAAAGTCGATGAAGTTGGTTTTATTTTAATAGTCGAGACAAGCAATCCGAACATCATGCCTCAATAGTAACCATCACTGACAGCAATGGTACCTCGCAAGTCTCATATTTTCTTCAGGCGCTGGGTGTTCATGGACCCTGCCCAACATCTCACGCAATTTCTTGGCAATGCCTAACCGTTCTTCAAGGCATAACTCATGCGTTTCTAATTGCTTGATGAGTTGAAACACTTCTGGTTGCACCTTAACATCTCCAATATCTTTTTCCCTCTCCTGAGTAGGTGAAATTTCAAGGCGTTGCTCGACGCGTTGCATGGCGGCGAAATAATCGTCTGCGACGGTCTGGTCGTGGGCGCGGGCATAGACCATCGTACTGCTCAACTCCTTGTGACCCAGAAAGCGCTGAATGGACGTCACGCGGCAGCCCGCATTGAGCAGTTGTGTGGCGCAGGTATGCCTAAGACGATGCGGATACACCTTCACGCCCACGCGCTCGCCCGCATACTTCAAGCGGTCGCGGATCAAGTCCTTTCGGAGTGGCGCGTTGCGAAACAGAAGGACGTGATCGCCGCTGCCTTCACCGCGCACGGCCAGATACTCCTGCAAAGCATGGATGGCGGTCTCGGTGAGATACACCGTGCGGTCCTTTCGTCCTTTGCCATCCCGCACAGACAGGCGTTTTTGAGGGAAGTCTAAATCCTCCAATCTCAATTCCTCTACTTCTCCAAGCCTTAATCCGCCCTGCCAGAGCAGATAAAAGGCAGACCGCACCAGCAGGGCAAGGCGGCGATGGCTGGCTAATCTCGCTTCATGAACATTTCGTTCCATCTCCTCCCGCAGTTTCTTGACCTGTTCATCGGTGAGATAGCGTGGCAGCGGATCGGGTTGTTTCAAGCCGGGGACTTTCAGCAACGATTGCGGCACGATGCAGCCTTCTTCCTGCAAGAACAAGAGGAACGTATGCAGGTTGCGCAAGTCATTGTTCACGCCGGTGACCGCGTAGCCTGCGCTCAATCGGTGATCCACGTAATCCAGCACATGCTGACGTTTGAGGTCTTTGAGTTCCTGCACCTTGCGTTGCTCCACGAAGTAACGCCACATCCGCAAATAACCCGACCAAAACCTGCGGATGTTCTGCTCGATTCGGGCATCTCTCCAATTCCTCTGCATGAGGCCTTGATAGCGATCCAGTTCATTCACGAGCCAGTCTGGAAGTCCAGAGGTGACACGGGCAGAGTCAAAAGGCGTGACATGATTCTCTTCGCCCAGTCCGCGTTCGAGTCGCATAAAACAGCGGAACTTGTTCAAGCCGTTGCGGCAGGCCTGCATCCAATCTTGGCCGGATTGCTTGGCGCGGGTATAGTCCAGGGCTTGTTCCAAATCCCGATCCAGATCGAACTCGTGATGCGGTTTGAGATTCAATCCAAACACATGACCCGCAATCGGCAGATAGATCGTCTGGGTGGCAAGTTCACTGGCGCCGCCCAAAAGCAGGAAATCGCGATAGCGTTCATACAACGCAATATTTTCTTTGGGCCAAAAGGCAGTCGGCTTGGGTGCGGCATAGTCTTTGGGCAAACGCTGATTGCGAACCAACTGCAATCCCTGATCATAATGTTCTGCGAGTGTGGCGGCTTTCCGAAATGGACTCACATCGTCCCCCTGTGGGATAGCATCCACCCTTCCAACTTCGCGCACGCCGCATAATAATCGGCGCACACCTGCTGGTCGTTCGCCATCACGTAGGTCTGCGTGGATTCGATCCAGCGATGTCCCATGAGCTTTTGAATGGACGTGATGGGCGCGTCTGCATTCAGCATGTCGTTCGCAAATGAATGACGCAACCGATGCGCAGTGATTTGGATGTGCGCTTCTTCGCGATACTTCAACAAACGATTATGAATGGAGGTGGTGGAGAGGCCCTCTTCCAGATAACTGAGAAAGACGAACTCACTCTTCACGGATGGCCGTTCCGCCAGGTACTCCTGCAAGCAGCGTTTCGCCTGCGGCGACAAATACACACCGCGTTCCCTTGACCCTTTGCCGCGCACCACTAAACGTGGATATTCTTCGCTGAGATACAAATCTGCCAAACGCAATCCCGCTACTTCGCCAATCCGCAATCCGCACCTTAACATCAAGAGAAACATCGCACGATCTCGTCTATTTTCGATGACCGCAAAGAACCGCTTCAACTCCTCTTCGCCCACTGGACGCGGCAGTCTTTGGTGTTCGCGCAGATGATGTCTGCGAAAATGCACAGGGCAGACCAGATCATCATCTTCTGGCGCAAGAAAAGCATACAACGAAATCACCGACGCCAAACGGCGGTTGATCGTGGAGGGCTTGAATCCCTTCTCGCTTTGCACCGCGATGAAGCGATCTACATCCTTGAATGTGACTTCTTTTGTTGGACGGTCCCCCACGACCTCCATGAAAAAGCGCAGATCATAGCCATAGTCCCTCCACGTCCGCGCTTCTGGGCTGCGTCGCCGCACCCAGTTGACGAACCGCTCGATTTCGGCTAGCATGAACACACCTCCTGTGTTGCAGAATTTTGGTTGGGTAACCTCATTCTACTCCTAGGAGACGACCCCCATTTTTGTTGTGTGTGCGCGTACGCGCACACACAACAAAACCACTCCCAAAAGCAGTGGGGGTGGTTAAGATAAGTGATCCGCGTTAGGCAGATTTGCTCAAGCGGATACTGTTATTCCTCAATCGACTCAAGGTGTGCAAGCTTGGGATCACTATGCTTACACCAATAATAATCCTTTGCGTTATACTGACCCAACTGGACATATCGCTTGCTATGGGGATAACTACGACGATGGTCCGCAATGTGCTCAGGAGGGCTCCCCCAGCAAATGGTATTATGATAATTGGAAATACCAAGACAAGGTAGAGAAAGAGCTCAAGAAAAAGGTAAAGAATACTCTAATTGGTGTTCTAACAAACACTACTATAGCACTCGACCACTTATCCACAATAATCAGTTTCGGAGAAGCTGGAATTTCTGATTTCGCTATTGGAGGTTCCTTGCTGCTCAGTGCAGCCGAACCTGAATTAGCCCCTGAGCTGATAGGTGGAGCATTAATGATAGATACATTCCTCGCGGGACCGCTTAACCCAATAGGCGATTTTCAAAATATGTTGGGTGGTGTATCGTTTGCTACAACTGCCGCGACAGATTTATTGTC
The DNA here is from genome assembly GCA_964543585.1 of uncultured Anaerolinea sp. Taxonomy (GTDB): domain Bacteria; phylum Chloroflexota; class Anaerolineae; order Anaerolineales; family Villigracilaceae; genus Defluviilinea. The sequence continues at coordinate 22,544 of CAZIYY010000070.1, forward strand.
AGGAAATACTTCCCTGTCAGGTGGGTATGTTGGTAAAGATACTGTTGTCGCGGGACGAAATGCTCTATTGGGGCTAATACCGGAGAGCAACTCAGATTTAATAGTCAATGCATCCCAATCGAAATATGACATGGATAGGTTGAATGGTGTAAAACCTGGTGGATCGATTAAATTTACTGATGTGGGAGGTTTAGTCAAACAGACACTATGGAATGATAGTCCATTTCAGGATGTCGCAAATAAACTAATTCAATGGCAACAATTTTTGACCGCCCCTCACAACCCATAGAGGAATATAAACATGCTTATCTTTATTAGGTACATTCTGGGATTGATTTTGGTATTTGCAACAATTAATTTTGGAATAAAAGGTTTTGTTTTCAAAATTAGAGAGCCGTTTGATGAATACGGTCATAAAATGCGCGCTTTTTATCGTACGATTTCTACGTTTTGTGGCTTAATTGCCTTTGAGATGTACTATCCAACAATTGATGCAATAGTTTGCCTTCCTGTGCCTCTAATTGTTATATGGGTAAATTATTTCATCGCTAAAGCTCAAACTACTGACTGTAATGCACCCCAAAATTTGGACAGTAGGACTAAACAAGATAAACTAC
>CAZIYY010000071.1:0-22882 GCA_964543585.1 uncultured Anaerolinea sp.
GTGGACCTCGCGGCTGATGCCGTTAAAGGAGGCTTTTCCACGCTGATCATCGCGGGCGGCGACGGCTCGATTGGCGAAGTGGTGAACGGAGCCGCGCGCGCCTGGGATGAGAAATCTGCCTTTCCCGTCACGCTGGGCATTATGCCTTTGGGCACAGCCAATGACCTGGGGGATAATCTCGGAATTCCGCGCGAATTAGCCGCCGCCGCGCAAGTGATCGCAAATGGAAAGACGCGCGGCGTGGATTTGGGAAAGTGTAATGAGCGGTATTTCTTGAATAACTCCGCGGCTGGGTTGGAGCCGTATGTTTCTACAAAACAGGAAAAAATAAAATGGATTTCGGGTGTGCCGCGTTACCTCGTCGCGGCGGTGCAGGGGATCATGGACAAGCCCAACTGGAAAGCCAGGTTGGAATGGGATGGCGGCTCCTATGAAGGTCCACTTTCACTTGTCTCGGTGGGCAATGGTCCGCGCACGGGCGGCATCTTTTTTATGACTCCTCATGCCGATCCCTTCGACGGAAAACTCACCTTTGTTCACGGTCACCGCGCGACCCGTCGTGGATTGTTTCAGGCGTTGCCTCGCGCGATGAAGCCTGGCAAAGGCAGTTTCGTTGAAATGGACGGCATGCACGAAATCCATTGCACGCGCTTGAAGATTCATCTCGATAGACCCTCCCCCGCCCATACGGATGGCGAACTGTTCGACCAATGGCTGACCGATTTTGAGTACAAAATTTTTCCAACAACCGTTCAAATGTTTGTCCCATAAGAATGCTCAAGCCGCCGTCCTCGGCGGCGTCCACAGGATGCTTCGCAAGGGACGCCGCCGAGAGCATATAATCTATGACAAAACCCACCGCTCTTTCTTTCCATCCCCTCCAGCGCAATTTATGGACCGATCTCGAAGAACTCTTTGGTTCCCACGGCGCGTGCAGTGGATGTTGGTGTATGCACTGGAAGTTGCGCGGCAAAGCCTACGATGATGCCAAAGGATACGAAACGCGGCAAATGCACAAGTCCATTGTGGATTCGGGTGTCGTCACTGGTTTGCTTGCATACTTGCATGGAGAGGTCGTCGGCTGGGTGGCGGTCGAGCCGCGTAGTTCTTATCCAAAACTGGCATATTCGCGTGCCCTCAAACCTGTGGATGGTGAACCTGTCTGGTCTGTGACGTGTTTCTTCGTCGCGAAAAAATTTCGGCGCCAAGGCATCAATGTCGAGTTGTTGAAGGCCGCGGTTGAGCATGTCAAATCGAAGGGTGGAAAGATCGTGGAAGGTTATCCAGTGGATACGAAAAAGGATTCTCCAGCGCCGTTTGTGTTCACAGGGACCGCATCTGCTTATCAACAGGCAGGTTTCAAAGAAGTAGCGCGGAACACGCCCACGCGCCCAATTTTTCGTTTCGTGATTGAATAAAAAATGTCCTTTCCCGATATACGCAAATCTCGAAAGTGGTTCAGCGTTGAGGAGATTCGACTCCTTCTGCTCGCGTTATTTATTCTTGTCGTGTTGGTCGTCTTGAATGTTTACCTAGCGCGCACGCTTCGCGTGCCAGGCGGGGAGTGGTTCTTCCTGCGCTGGAGCGGCTCGCGCGCGTTTCTTATTGAACAAATCGAGCCTTATAGCACAACGATTGCAGAGCGCGTTCAACAGATGGTTTATGGCAGACCTTCATTTTCCAACGAATATGAGTATGTGTTGAACGATCCCTTCTACATTGTTTTGCTATATACACCGCTCGCATTGTTTTCAGATTTTGCGACTGCGCGCGGATTATGGATGTTGCTCTCGGAAGCGGCATTGATTGGTTCCGTGTTGTTCGCGATCAACCTTTCCGAGTGGCAGCCTCCGCGCTGGCTCAATATATCTCTGATCGGTTTCGGATTATTGAGCCTGTTCAGTCTCCAGTCTCTAATCTCCAATTCTCCAACGATTTTCCTGACCTTCCTCTATCTCGCGATCCTCCTCGCCCTGCGTTCATATTCCGATGAACTGGCAGGCGCGCTCCTTTTTTTGGTCGCGTATCAATGGGAAGTCGGTGGTCTGTTCTTTCTTTATATTGTGATACTGGTATTTGCCAACCGACGCTGGAACGTGTTGACTGGATTTGGGATGTCCCTGATTATTGCATTGGTGGTTTCATTCATTTCATATCGAGGATGGGCACTTCCTTATCTTCGCGCAGTACTTTCGGATTGGTATCGAGGCGCAAATCTAAATTTCAATAGTATCGCCTCTGCATGGTTTCCAGATTCGAGATTTCCCGTAGGGGCAATCGTTTCCATAGTCCTATGCGTGGTCGTATTCATTGAGTGGCTTGGCTCGGCACAATCACATTTTCGACGCATCGTGTGGATCGCATCTCTTTCGCTCGCGGCAACGCCTCTGATCGGCTTCGCCATTTTCCCATCCAATCATGTGGTTTTGATCCTGCCTCTCATTCTGATCCTTACCCTCGTTTGGGAGCGCTGGACTCGAAGGCGAGTCCTTGCCTGCCTTTTGGTTCTAAGCCTTGCCATGTGGATTCCGTATACTCTCTATTTCCGTGGAATAATATTTACAGATCGACTCTATTCCGATTTGTTATCAATCCTTCCGCCCGTTGCGACCATCCTTGGTTTATACTGGATGCGCTGGTGGGTGTTGCACTCGCCGCGCACCTGGATTGATCAAGTAGGCATTGGCAAATGAACTGGCGGCATTATTCACTTCTTTTTATCATTGGATTAATAGTTCCGTTCACGGTAGCGCGGTTTCAAACCCTGCCTGGTTATATGGACGCCGATTATTACTTCGCGGGGGGCGTTCAACTCGCAAGCGGCAAAGGTTTCACTGAGCCTTATCTCTGGAATTATTTGGATAATCCCGCGGGCTTGCCTCATCCCTCGCATACCTATTGGATGCCTCTCGCCTCAATCGTTTCCGCGCTTGGGATGTGGCTGACTGGTCAAACGACTTACACATCGGGACGCGCGGCGTTCATTCTCCTTTCAGCCTGTGTCCCATTATTGACCGCGACTCTCGCCTTTGACGTTTCGCGTCAAGCGCGTCTCGCGATGGTTTCAGGCTTGCTCTCCATCTTCTCACTTTACTATGCCCCCTTCATGCCTGTCCCCGATAATTACGCGCTCTACATGTTGATTGGCGGAGTATTTCTTCTTCTCGCGCCGCGCAGCCAAAAATGGATTCCGATCGCGCTCGGCGCGCTGGCTGGATTATTGACCCTCGCGCGTAGTGACGGATTGTTATGGCTGGGTCTCGCAGGCTTGACAGTGATGTGGAAATTTGCTCGTAAAGACGACGGAACAAAAAACTCATTTAGAGAATGGCTGGTTCTTATTACTCCTGCAGGCTTGCTCGTTCTGTTTGGCTATTTGATCGTGATGGGTCCCTGGCATTATCGCAATATGAATCTGTTTGGCTCTTTCATGACCCCTGGCGGCGGACGTTTGCTCTGGCTTGAAAACTACAACCAGACTTTTATCTACCCGCCTGAAAACCTGACCCGCGCAGGATTCCTGCAAGCAGGCTGGAGCGCGGCTTTGAATGATCGCGCGAACGCATTCATTTCAAACTTCAGCAATATGTTCGCGGCGCAAGGAGAGATTATCCTTCTCCCGTTTATCTTCATTGGTCTATGGCAATTACGAAATGACCCAAGAACAAGAATTGCAATCACTGGCTGGTTGATCTTGTTTGCGGTGATGACGGTCATCTTTCCATTTGCCGGCTCACGCGGAAGTTTCTTTCATGCAGGCGCGGCATTCCAGCCGTTTTGGTGGGTCGCGGCGCCAATTGGGTTGGATGTAATGATCTCATGGGTGCGTGATCGCGGTCAATTCACGGATAAGAATGCGCCGTTCGTTTTTCAAGGAATACTCGTTCTGCTTGCTGTCATCATGACTGTTTATCTTGTCAATTTTCGCGTGATCTCTGATGGATGGGCCCGGGACGATTTCATCTACCCGTCAGTGGAGAAAATGTTTGTCGATAACGGAATCAACTCGAAGGACGTATTGATCGTTCGCAATCCGCCAGGCTATTTTATTGCTTCAGCGCGTTCATCCATATCATTGCCGTTTGGCGACGAGTCCACAATTCTGGCGGTTGCAAAAAAGTATAATGCGCGCTATCTCGTACTTGAGAAAAGCGGCACGTTTGAGGCAATCCAGGACTTGTATGATAACCCTCAAGATAATCCCGCATTTACGTATTTGGGAGAAGTGAATGACGCGAAACTCTATCGCATTGAATCGGCGCCTTGACGCGCGGCTCATCATTGCCGTTGTCGCGCTCATCGCAGTGGGTTTTTATCTGCTTGTCAGCGCGCTGATCTTTCGCATTGGTTTCCCTCTCGATGATTCGTGGATTCACTTAACCTACGCGCGCAATCTCGCGGAACACGGCGAATGGGCATTCCGTCTCGGTCAACGCTCCGCTGGCTCCACCGCGCCGCTGTGGACTGTTCTGCTCTCGATTGGATTTCTCTTGCACCTCGCGCCCTACGCATGGACTTTTTTCCTTGGCTGGGTTGTTTTAACTTTATTGGGAATTCACGCCGAGAATATTGCACGAAGAAATATTGAATCATATAAGCCACATATCCCCTGGGTTGGATTATTCTTTGTCCTTGCATGGCATCTGACCTGGTCTGCTGTCTCTGGGATGGAAACTCTTCTGCATGGATTCATTGTGCTGGCAGTGCTTGCAGAGTTGATAAGCGGTTCGCGTCGTTACCTGACCCTGGGCTTGCTCGCGGGCTTAAGCATCTGGGTCCGCCCCGATGGTTTGACTCTGCTCGGTCCGATATTGTTTACCGCGTTTCTAAATGAAAACCCCTGGTCATCTCGCGGCAAGGCAGTAATGAAGACAGTAATTGGGTTTGGCGCGTTGTTCCTGCCTTATCTGCTTTTCAATCTGGCTTTGTCAGGCAATCCCATGCCAAATACTTTCTACGCAAAACAGGCGGAATATGAGGCGTTCTGGTTATCAAAGTCGTTGATAGCGCGCATCAGCGATTATCTTTGGCCGATCCTTGCGAGTCCTTTCCTTGTTTTGATACCCGGCGCAATTTTGTGGCTTATCAAAAATCTTCGAGAAAAAAACTGGGGCGCGATCAGCGGAGTCATCTGGTTCTTTGGTTATGTTGGAATATACTTTATGCGCCTTCCTGCATACCAGCATGGCAGGTATATCATTCCAGCCCTGCCGATCATATATTTATGGGCATTGCTAGGCATGCTTCAGTTCATCACATCGCCGGGTGCCAATAAACGCATTGTTTTCTTATGGCAGATTTTAACAGCGGTCTTGTGTATTGTTTTTGGATTCATTGGCGCGCGCCAAAATGCTTATGATGTCTATTGGATTGAAAGCGAAATGGTCGTCACTGCAAAATGGGTTGAACAGAACATTCCCCCCGATGCGTTGCTGGCAGTCCACGATATTGGAGCCTTGGGTTATTATGTCCAGAATCCAATACTTGACATGGCTGGCTTAATCACCCCAGAAGTAGTTCCTTTTATTCGTGATGAAGATCGGCTCGCCGAGTACCTCGTTGAAAACTCCGCAGATTATCTGATCGTTTTTACAGGCGACTATCCACAGCTCACATCTCAGCGTAAGCCTGTTTTTGTGGGCGGTCTGGAATATGACCCTCTGGGAATAGAAAATAATATGAAGGTCTTTAAGTGGAAGTGATGTGTGTTACGAAACTGAAATGCAAGCGCGTGAATTGATAAATTGCCCGCTTGTCGCTACTGTGCTATACTCAATTAGAGATTTTTCCAAAGAACAGGCAACGGATGAATGAGATAACACTGCTGATTGCAGACGATCACCCGCTATTTCGCCAGGGAGTGGTGGATGCGCTTTCCCTCGAGAAGGATTTTCGGATCATTGCTCAAGCCGCGGATGGGGATGAAGCAATTGAACTGATTCGCTCCCTCAAACCCAAGATCGCGGTGCTTGATGTCAATATGCCGGGCTTGAACGGTCAGCAGGTGACCCATCAAGTCACTTCTGAACGCTTGCCGACTCGCGTGGTGCTCCTCACCGGTTATGATGATATCGAACAGGCAATTCATGCAGCGCTGGCTGGCGCATTCGGTTATTGCGCGAAAGATATAGAACCTGAAGTCCTGGCTCGTACCATCCGCGCTGTGGCTGACGGAAAATATGCCGTCGGTGGTCACATTTTCAGCCGCCGCGAACTGGATCATTGGATAGACGAACAAATGGATGGCGCGAGACGGTCCTATAGCGAGCCGGGCTCCCCTTTTCATCCATTATCCGATCGTGAAATGGAAGTGTTGTCCTGTGTAGTGCGCGGCATGAGCAATAAAGAGATCGCAAGTTTGCTGGGGATCAGTCATCAAACCGTAAAGAATCACGTAACGTCCATTTTACGAAAATTCGGCGTCGAAGATCGTACACAGGCAGTTGTGTATGCCTTAAAGCGCGGCTGGGTAAAACTGCAGAGTGACCAAGTGAAAAACCAGGAGTAATTGTTTATGACCATGGATACAGATACACCCGCCTCCCGCGGGTTGGATTTGCAGGCGGAACTGGAAGAAACACAAAGAGCTTTGCGTGAAGTGACGTTGATGATCGAGCAGAGCCAGGGCGAACTCTCCAAATTGTCGGGACGCAACGCTGCCATCACGACTCATCTCCAGCAGGTGCAAAGCCAACTGGATAAAATGCCGCCTCAGGAAATTCGCAATGCCTATGATTCTGCGCTTGATGCACAGCAGCGTTTATTTGTCATGCGCGGACAACTGGAAAAATTACAGAGTGAGAGGTCTCATCTTGAACGCTTCAAGTCAACCATGGAACTGGCGCGCGTTGCGTCTGCTTCAGGCGCCGCGTCAGCCTCTGTCGGGGGATCGAAAAGCCCTCTCGCCAGCGTTGAAATGCTGGTCAATGCCCAGGAGACCGAACGCCAGCGCCTTTCAAGGCAGATGCACGATGGTCCTGCCCAGGCTCTTTCCAATTTCATTCTTCAGACAGAGATTGCAATGCGCTTATTCGATATAGACGCGGGGCAGGCGCGCGATGAATTAAATAATCTAAAAACATCAGCCATGGGTACCTTCCAGAAAGTTCGGAACTTTATTTTCGAATTACGCCCGATGATGCTCGATGATCTGGGCTTGGTTCCGACAATTCGCCGTTATTCAGACGCGTTTAAGGAGCAAGCCGGTCTTGACATCAGTGTAACGATCACCGGAAATGAGCGCCGTTTGGAGCCATACCTGGAAGTGATGCTCTTTCGCGCAATTCAGGAATTGCTTGGCAATGCTTCTCGTCACAGTCAGGCGACCTTGGTCAAAATCCTGTTGGATTTGGGGGAGGATCGTGTCCGTGTTAGTATAGATGATAACGGCAAAGGGTTCGATCCCGAATCCATTCAACAAGGAACCAGCCTCGGGTTGAAATTGATTCGGGAGCGGGCGGAAATGCTTGGTGGAAACTTTGAGATTGACAGTACGCTGGGAACTGGGGCACGAATTTCGTTCGCGGTTCCTGCTCGTTCCTAGCTTGGTTTTGGATTGCAGGAACGTTAGGATTACATAACAGGAGTGCAAGCAAATTTGCAATGGATGTCTTGCATTTTTTCTGGAGATGAGTAAAATATGGGTAGTCTGAGGATGGTCCTCAGTAAAACAAATTTATCGAAAGAAAGGAATTACTATTATGTTATTCGCTCCCAAGGAAAAAGGTCAAGGTTTGGTTGAGTATGCGATCATTCTCGCTCTCGTTGCTATTGTCGTGATTGCAGTGATGCGCGTGCTCGGACCCAAGATCGGCAACACCTTTAGCACCATTAACAGCTCCCTGCCGTAATCTCGACTGTTGTGTAAGTCAAAAGGACTCTGCCCAAGGGCAGAGTCCTACTTTTTTACCAATTTAATACTATTGATTTTGAGTTATACTGTATAATACTTGTATTGAAGTACCTGCCTCTCTAATCTAAAAGGCAGGGAAATCAAGAGAGGAGAATTTCTCTATGCGGCGCGGACGGATACTCATATTTATAGTGTTAATTGTTGTAGTTGGTTTAGTCTTGCTTGTCTATGTGGTGACTAATTTTGGCGGGACAACTCCTCAACCGACTGAAGCGGCTCTCACTGAGATCTTTTATGCCGCGCAAAACATTCCTCAAGGAACAACTATAACCCTGGAACACCTTGGAAAATTCTCTATTCCGCCTGGGAATGTAGCAGAAGTGATGTTCACTGCCAGTGAAGAGACTGTACTGGTGGGCCAGACTGCCCGCATTAGCATAGATCAGGGAACACCCATCACGTCTTCAATGGTCGGTACTGGTCCAGTGGAAACTACTGGACCCTTGTGGGCGGTTCAGATTCCATCGGGTATGGTTGCTGCGGCAATTCCAACAAATCGTCTTGCCCTGGCGGGTTATGGCATAAATGATGGCGCACATGTCAACCTAAATGCCTGTATGCTTTTCCTGGATGTGGATCCAGCATTCCAGGCTGCGCTTCCAAATTTCACCTCTGTCCTGACAGGCACAGGCTTCCTGCCGGATGCGTTACCTGTACTGTCAGTTTCGGCGATCAGTGGGGAACAACCTTCCAGGCAAGGAAGGGTGGAACTTGACCCCACGCTTCAACAACCGTTTTATGCAGTACCCTCCGAACCTCAACGACCCCGCCTAGTCTGCCAAATGATCTTGCAGGATGTGGTTGTTATGAAATTAGGCAACTTTGCATTGCAAGCGCCTGCGCCTTCAGCAGATCCGAATGCCACACCTCCTCCCGGACAGGCTCAACAACAGGCCGCCCCTGATATCGTAACATTGATGATAAACCCACAAGATTCGATCTCATTGAATTACTTTGTATACAGTGGAGCTGTGTTGACTATGTCTCTTCGTAATCCGAACGATACCTCGCGTTTCTCGGCTGAATCTGCTACTCTGACGAGTTTATTAACACAATACAATATCTCCCTGCCTTCAAAACTGCCATATGCTTCACAGCCCAGGATTGATGTCATAAACCCGCCCTTGTTGCCAAATGATGTGGTTACTGTTCAGCCCCAGCAATAGTAATTCAATTTAGTTTGAGGTGATAATCAATATGCCTGCGGGTGAAAAAATTCGAGTTATGATTGTTGACGATGTTTCCGAAACCAGGGAAAATGTCAGGAAACTATTGCAGTTCGAATCCGACGTTGATGTTGTCGGGGTTGCTCGTACTGGAAAGGAGGCTATACAACTTTCCCTGGAGCTAAGTCCTGATGTAGTCTTAATGGACATCAACATGCCTGATATGGACGGCATTTCGGCAACAGAGCAGATCCGCGCAAAGCAACAGGCTGTGCAGGTGGTGATTCTCTCTGTTCAGAGCGACCAGAATTATATGCGCCGGGCCATGCTGGCCGGCGCACGGGATTTCCTCACAAAACCACCAATGGGCGACGAGCTAATTTCTGCCATCCGTCGCGCGGGTTCGATGGCGCAAGTCGAACGTTCAAAGAGCGCTCAAATCCAAATGACCCCTACATCTGGTAATGTCGGAGTAACGGCAGGATATGGGCCGAGAGGAAAAATCGTAACAGTTTATAGCCCAAAAGGCGGTACAGGCTGTACTACACTGGCTGTCAATCTTGCGCTCACATTGCACAATGAAGATACTCGAGTTGTCTTGGTGGATGGCAACCTCCAGTTTGGCGATGTGGCGGTCTTTGTCAACGAGCAGGGGAAAAATACCATAATTGATCTTGCCCCAAGGGCGGAGGAATTGGACCCGGAAATTGTCGAAGAGGTTATGGTGAAACATGCCGCTTCAGGCATTCATATTCTGGCCGCGCCGAGCAGGCCTGAGTATGCTGAAAAAGTTTCGAGCGTGCAATTTGGCAAAGTATTGGAGTACTTGCGGCAACTATACGCTTATGTGGTCGTTGATACGGCTGCCCTTTTGACTGATGTGACCCTGGCGACGATTGATGTAAGCGACCTGATCGTGTTGGTAACCACCCAGGATATTCCCGCCATTAAGAATTGCCGCCTGTTTCTGGATTTGTTGCAGACTCTCGGCATTGAACGTGAACGCATACTCTTTGTTATGAATCGATTCGATAAACGAATCAATATTACCCCTGAACGTGTTGCGGAGAACCTCAAGCAGCCAGTTGCATCAGTCATTCCTCTAGATGAGGGAACAGCGACAAAAGCTGTCAATCGCGGCGTGCCTTTTGTTCTGGACAGCAAAAATCAGCCCGCAGCGCGCGGTATCTTTTCTCTGGCAGAAAGCGTCCGGGCGCATATGACTTCCCAGGAATCTGCTGACGAATCGAATCGTGTTGTCAGGCGATAAAGCCTTACCAGTAAAATTCACCCATGAGGAGATAAAGAAAGATGTCTCTCTTAAAACGTATCGAACAGGGGCAGGGTAGCGGTTCTTCGGGGCAACCGCCATCAGATAATCAGGGTGGAGAAGGGTCGCGCCTATCCTCATTACAGGCGCGCCGGGTAAACGCCCCCATCACCTCGCCCCAGGCTGGCTCTTACTTTGATCTTAAGACCCGCGTGCAGAACAAGCTTCTTTCTGAATTAGATCCATCCATGGATATTACCAAGACGGACGAAGTGCGCCGAACAATTCAGGACTTGTTTGAGCAGATACTCGCAGAGGAAAATATCGTTCTTTCGCGGCCCGAACGCGCTCGTTTGTTCGAACAAATTTCCGCGGAATTACTGGGGTTTGGCCCTTTGCAGCCTCTCCTGGAAGATGACACCATTACGGAAATCATGGTCAACGGCGCGAAAAATATTTACATCGAGCGCAAAGGGAAAGTTCATCGTGTGCCTGTGACATTTGAGAATAATGATCATGTAATGCGTATCATCGACCGCATTGTCGCGCCTTTGGGTCGGCGTATTGATGAGTCGAGCCCTTATGTGGATGCGCGTTTGCCGGATGGCTCCCGCGTCAATGCAGTCATCCCCCCTATTTCTCTTGTTGGACCTGTGCTTACCATTCGTAAATTTTCACGTAACCCAATCACCGTGGAGCAACTGATTCAGTTTGGGTCTGTCACTCAGGAGGCGATGCAGTTCCTCAAGGCATGTGTTGAGGCTCGGCTGAATATCGTGATCTCTGGGGGAACTGGCTCGGGCAAAACAACACTCCTTAACATTCTATCCGGCTTCATCCCCGCCGATGAACGTATCTTAACGATTGAAAATGCCGCAGAATTGCAGTTGCGCCAGGAACATGTGGTGACACTGGAATCTCGCCCGCCGAACATTGAAGGTCGAGGCGAAATTACCATTCGACATTTGGTGGTCAATGCCCTCCGAATGCGCCCCGAAAGGATCGTCGTAGGCGAGATTCGTGATGAGGCCGCCCTGGATATGCTACAAGCGATGAATACAGGTCACGATGGTTCGATGACGTCTTTGCATTCAAATGGTCCTCGGGATACCCTCTCCCGCTTGGAGACCATGACCTTAATGGCTGGCATGGACCTGCCTTCAAAGGCTATTCGCGAACAAATCGCTTCTGCGGTGGAATTGATCTGCCATCAGGAACGTATGCGCGATGGCACTCGTAAAGTCACGAATATAACTGAGGTGAGCGGAATGGAAGGTGAGGTCATTACCATGACAGACATCTTCGTTTTCGAGCAGACCGGCGTCGAAAATGGGCAGATTGTCGGTCGTTTGCGCCCAACTGGATTGCGCCCGAAATTTATGGAAAAGATTGAAACAGCAGGCATAAACCTTCCTCCTTCAATCTTCGGCATTGGCGAACGACGCCGTTACTAGGCGTCCGGACTGGCAGGTAGGCTGAAAATGAATCCAACGATTTTGATAGTCGGAGGCGTTATTGTCCTGATCTTATTGATCATAGGCGTAATTGTCTCTGTTACCAGCGAGCGTTCGTTACCTGGAAGAGGATAATCAACAAGCAGCGGAGGGGCAATCGGGGCGGAGCATTGTTACTGAGTGGTTGAACCGCAGAGTGGCGGGTTCCACACGGGGCGATCGAATTGCGCGTGAGCTGGCTCGCGCTGACCTGAAATTCAAAGTTGCCGAATATTATGCCCTGATATTCATGTCCACTGTAGTGACCGGGTTTGTTGCCTGGTTAATCCAGCCGTTTATCGCATCTTTTGCAATCGGCGCAATCGTTGGATTTTTTATTCCGCGCTTCTACGTCAAGCGCCAGCAGACAGTACGCTTGAATAAGTTCAACGATCAATTATCTGATATGTTGAATCTGATGGTGAATGGTCTGCGCGCGGGATATTCCGTCATGCAGGCTCTGGAGGCGGTAAGCCGAGAATTGCCCGCCCCCATATGCGACGAATTTCGCCGTGTGGTTCAGGAGATGCAAATTGGCATTCCCATGGAAAAATCCCTTGAGAATTTGTTGCGCCGTATCGCAAGTGAAGACTTGGATTTTGTTGTTACGGCGATTAATGTTCAACGTGAAGTTGGTGGCAATCTCTCCGAGATACTTGATACGATTTCGTTTACCATTCGCGAACGCGTTCGAATAAAGGGCGAAATCCGGGTGATGACCGCTCAGGTCCGAACGTCTGGGATAGTGTTATCTCTCATTCCTGTTTTTCTAAGCCTTGCGCTATGGTTTGTCAGTCCTGAATATATCGGAAGTTTCTTTGATGAGAGCCCTCGCGTCCCGCAACCACTTTGCGGGATAGTTGCCGTTGCCGTGATTGCTGGTATGATTGCATCGGGATATTTCGTGATGATGAAAATTGCCGATATAGAGGTGTAAGATGGACATACGCATACTCGTTTTTGGCGCTGTTGTTCTTATTGCCGCTATCGCCGTTATCGTGGTAAGTTTGCGAAGGAATGCGGCTGGCGAGGAAGATGATCCATTGCAGGCGCGTCTGGCTGAATTCATTCAGCGCGGCGACGTTACCTCACTGGAAGAAATTGAATTATCACAGCCGTTTAGTGAGCGCGTCATCGTTCCTATCATTAAGCGTATGGGGGAATTGTCGGCGCGTTTTACGCCTCAAAAGGCAATTCAGGATACAGCCAGAAAGCTCGAGTTGGCTGGGAATCCCTGGCCCATTGATGCCGCGACTTTTCTGGCAATCCGTTTTATCCTCGCCGTAGTCTTTGGCGGGCTTTTAATTGCAGTCGTGGCGATTTCCCCTCCCTCGAACTCCAACGATAATTTCATGTTTATTGGCGGGGCCACTTTTGCCGGCTTTTTTCTTCCGCACTTGATGCTCACCAGCAGGATCACGCGCCGCCAAAACGAAATTCGTAAAGCGATGCCTGATGCTTTGGATTTGTTGACAATATGCGTCGAAGCGGGCCTAGGGTTTGACGCGGCGATGTCAAAAGTAAGCCAGAAATGGGAAAATGAACTTTCACTGGCTTTCTCTCGTACGATCCGTGAGATTCAACTGGGTAAAGTTCGCCGTGATGCCCTGAAGGATATGTCTGAGAGGCTTGGTATCGCCGAGATGACTAGTTTCGTCGCCGCGATCATTCAAAGCGAGCAGCTCGGCGTAAGCATGGCAAAGGTCCTGCGTATCCAGTCGGACCAGATGCGTATGAAGCGGCGCCAGCGCGCGGAAGAGGAAGCGCGTAAGGCGCCTATTAAGATGATTATCCCGATGGCTTTGTTGATTTTCCCCTCCATTATGATCATCATCCTTACCCCCGCCGCGCTGCAAATCGCTAGCGCGCTCTAAAACCTGAACAAATTTTTTCTGTGAACAATGTTCCCTGGTCGTATCGCATCTTTCGATTGACCTGGAGCGGGTTGGATTTGCTCTTCCCGCCGGTTTGTGGAGGTTGCGGCAAGGCGGGATGGCGTTGGTGCCCGGCTTGCCAGGCGGGCGTCCAGCGCATTAATAAGCCGTTCTGTGATAGATGCGGGATTCCAACAAATGGGGCAAATACATGCGAAAAATGCAAATCGAATCCGCCTGCGTATCGAATGATGCGATCATGGGCGGTTTTTGATTCGTCCGTGCAAAACGCCCTCCATCGTATAAAGTATCGCCGGGATATCGGGCTGGCTGATTCGATTGCGATGCAAATGGTTGGATTTTTGAGGTCGTTGAAATGGTTGGTGGACGTGATTGTCCCTATTCCGCTTGGAGAAGCTCGACTGAAAGAGCGAGGGTATAATCAAGTTGCGCTTGTGGCGCGCCCGCTTGCTTATGAGTTGAGACTCAGATATGCACCGCATGTTTTGCGGAAAACGCGCGAGACGCGTTCACAGGTTGGCCTGAACATCTCTCAGAGGAGGGAAAACGTCTCGGACGTGTATCAGGCTGATCCATCGGAAGTGAGGCAGAAAATAATCCTTGTCATGGATGACATCGCGACGACAGGTTCGACACTTGCGTCCGCCACCAATGCATTGCTTTCCGCAGGCGCGCAGGATGTTTTTGCGCTGACCATTGCGCGCGCACTTTCACATCATGATCTGACTCGTGTTTGACAACTGTCCGGCTGGGCAGTTGATAACCTTTTCAGGAGGTCCCATGGCGAACAAAGTTGAAATGCTGGCTCGTAATATGAGGCTGACCGAAAATACGCGCGAATATGTCGAGAAAAAGGCGGCAAAACTCGAGCGCCACCTGCCGGGAATTGAAGAGGTGCGCGTGGAATTGACCCATGCAAAAACTGCCCGTAACGCCGCGGACCGCCAGGTCGCGCAAATCACCGTGCGTGGAAAAAAGTTTATGCTGCGGACTGAAGAAAGGGCTGACGACCTGCACGCCGCCTTTGACCTCGCGTTGGAGAAAATACAACGCCAAATGGATCGCTATAAAGGCAAGCATTATCGTGGTCGAGGCGACGGTCGTTCTGCCGCAGAAATTTTCGAAGAAGATGAATTGCCCGTTGATGATACAGGCGAGTTACTGCCTTTGATCGCCCGCCGAAAGAAATTCATCGTCCTGCCGATGAATGAAGACGAGGCGATTGAACAAATGCGCCTGCTTGGGCACGACAACTTTTTTGTGTTCTTCAACGCCGAACACAATTCGATCCAGGTCTTGTACCGCAGGCGGAACGGCTCATACGGCTTGATTGAGACTGTGGTTGGCTAATAATTTGATTATAAAACAACCAGCCCGACATTCGTCGGGCTGGTTTTATCAAGGAGTGAATATGGAATTTGACGATAACGATGCGGGGGATCATGCCGCCGCGAATGTGGATATTGAAGCCGCTAAAAAAATAATATTTGAATTGATAAGAGCAGTGGGAGAGGACCCTGAACGTGATGGCTTGAAAAATACGCCGGATCGCGTGGCGCGTATGTATACTGAACTTCTGAGCGGATACGACGAAAAGCCTGCAAAAATCATCAATGGCGCATTATTCAACATTAACTATGACGAGATGGTGCTGGTGCGCGACATTGAGTTTTATAGCCTTTGCGAGCATCACATGCTACCGTTCATCGGGCGGGCGCATGTCGCTTACATCCCCGCGGGAAAAGTGATCGGGTTATCAAAGATTCCGAGAATCGTGGAGATGTACGCGCGCAGGTTGCAGATACAGGAACGCATGACGCGCCAGATCGCGGATTTTGTCCAGCAAAACCTGGAACCGCAGGGAGTGGCTGTAGTGGTTGAAGCGATGCACTTATGCTCGATGATGCGCGGCGTGAAGAAACACGACGCGCGCATGACAACCTCCGCCATGCACGGTTCATTCCGCGCGAACCTGGCGACGCGGCAGGAGTTTCTGAATAACATCTCGCGCGGCTCCAAACCGCTTCAATTCTAAGACTTGAAACTGCTGCCGTTAAATTGACTTAATACTTCGGGACGCGCCTCCATCCACACTTGCTGGCGGAAGCGCGTTGCTTTTTCAATGATACTTTCTTGCGTCATCGGGTCACGATATTCGGGATAGATCTCCGCAAGCGGGACGATAACAAATGCCAAACTCCAGAACTTGCCGCTGGACGGCTTATCGTCGAAAAGCACGATGTCAATATCTATCGTGCGGGGAGCATGTTTATTATCACTTCTTTCGCGGCCCAACCGCGCTTCAATGGGGCGAATGATCTGTCCCTTCAATTCGGCTTGAATCAATGGCGACATGAATAATAGACATGCGTTGAGATAGTTTGGTCCAGGCGCGCCGACCGATCTTGATTCCCACGCATTCGAGACTTTCGGAACTTCCCTGTATTCGGATAATAAATTGACAGCCTTCACCAGATTGATCTCAGGCTGGATGTTCGACCCAAGATTCAAATACACTTTATGCAACTCACTCATCGCGGCTTCGTTCGATCTCCACGCCAACCGATTCAGCAAAGCGGACCGCGCCGGGCTTCTCCACACGCACAATTACTTTCAGCACGCCCTTTTCTCCAAGACAAATTTTTGCCAAATCATTTGTCAATGACTCAACGGTCAGTCTTTGAACACTTTCTGCATGTGCCAGGATTTTTTTCGACATTGTACTGTAGTTGATACAATCACTGATGTTATCTGACTCTGCCGCGCGGCGCGTATCGGTGAATAGCGTGATGTTGATCAGAATATCCTGCGCGCGTTCACGTTCCCAATCATTGATGCCAATAATCCCGCGCGCCAGTAAATTCTTGATGATGACTTTATCCATGATAGAGCTTCCTTTTATTGTGTGCCGTGAAACCCATGTCGCATTTACAAGCAGAGCGACATAAATACGCGGTACGAATATGCTTACACCAAATGTCTTCCGCCGTCCAGGTGAATGATCTCGCCCGTTATATAGGCCGGGCTGGTGAGCAAAAAGAGCAGGGCTTGTTCGATCTCATCTTCATTTGCCCATCTCTTTAGCGGAATGTTTTTTACAATGTCTGGATTTGTTATCCCAGCAGAAGGCGGCAGGATGGCTCCCAATGCCAGACCGTTAACTAGAATCTTGGGAGCAAGCGCAACTGCCATTGATTTTGTCATCGCCGCGAGCGCGGATTTGCTGACAGTATATGGGAAATGATCTGCGCCCGGTCTCAAAGCACGCCAATCAAGAATATTTACAATGCGTGCGCCTGCCTCTGCCTGCCTGGCAAATGACTGACTCAACAAAAACGGCGCGGTCAGGTTGACAGCAATATGACGATCCCATTTTTCGAGCGAGGATGATTCAAAGGATAAAGAATCAAATATCGCTGCGTTGTTGACAAGATAATGTAGAGGCGTGGATTCGTTGATGAGCGGGATCAAGCCCAGGGCCTGGGATGAATCGCTAAAGTCCGCTTTGAAGACCCACGCGCGGCGTCCCATTTCTTTTATTTCAGAGCGAACGTATTCCGCCTCCTCATCCGAATGTCCGTGATGGATAACGACATCTGCACCCGCCTGCGCGCAGGCAAGCGCAAAGAGTCGCCCGATGCGCCGCGCTGCGCCGGTTATCAAAACAGTTTTCCCTTTCAAGGGTTCTTCAATCATCGTGAACGATTCTAATACACTTGGAGTTGCATGTGTCATTTTGAGCGGGTGAAAGAACATAATCATTCAGCCTCTTGACCCGCCTATTTGGCGGTGATAATATCTTGATAACAAAACACTTACTGATGCTTTTGGTTCTCGATCAATGACCCTGCTTCATTATGAAAGGTGAAAAATATGAATAAGAATCAAAATCCAATAATTTATACAGGGGATATCGCTGAACAGCACATTGATCCAGCCCGCGAATATACTGCTGAAAACCAGGAGATCGTCTTCTCTGAAGAACAACATGCGATTTGGGCTGATCTATTCGCTGGAATTCATCGCCTCTATTTGCTCGAGCATATCTGTCACGAGTTCATAGATGGATTGGCCTTCCTGCAACTTGATCCACATCGCATTCCTACGGTTGTACATCTCAACGAGCACATTAATCCCCGCACTGGATGGCGCATTGAAAGAACGGCTGTGCGCTACACGCTTGCGGATGACTGGTACAAAAAGTTTGCGCAGCGCATTTTCCTGATTACCGATTATCTGCGTTCACGCGACCAGATGGAGTTTACGCCTGAACCCGATATGTTCCACGATATCTTCGGTCACCTGCCGTATCTCACACAGGGTTTCTATGCCCGCATCGAGGATAAGTTTGCCCCTGCTTACATGAAGGCGACAGAAGCGGAGCGGGAAGTGATCAAGCGCCTGGCTTGGTATAGCACCGAGTTTGGCTTGGTGATGGAAGATAATCGTATCAAGGTATTCGGGGCGGGGACGATCTCCGGTCGCAGTGAACTCGCGAATACGATCATGGAGTTCTACCGATTGAGTCGTGACAATGTGTTCGATTACAGCGGCAATGTATACGAACAACTTCAAGGTCATTACCTGAATCACAAAGATGATATCAGTCGCATCGTCGCTGGCGTCAATGAACTGCATCAAAAGGGGCAGATGTCATCTCAGGAGACGGGTTGGAATGTCGTCCACACGCTTTACGACAAATTGGGGATCGTACACGAGAGATATCTTGGAGGCGAAGTCATATTGGCTCCTTTCGACATCGAGACAATTTCCCAAATCCCCAAAACGGTCTATGCGTTCAACCCGATGTTCTTCGTCTGCGAGTCGTTTGAGCAAATGGATGCGATGTTGGATTCCTATCTGAAGCCGATTGCGCTTAGAAATTGAGAGCAGATGAAAAGCCGCCTTCTTTCTTCGGGAGAGGCGGCTACTGTTTCCCTTGCCAATCTTGTGACCGCCAGGTGCGGAGATGGTAATTGGAGTAGAAAATGATTCGATATTAATCTGGTTTTGGAACGATTATGCCCTGACCAATATGGTATTATCAGTATATTGAAGCAAGTCCTGCCATGTCAACAAACGATATTATTTTCACGGGCATTGATGTTTCATCGGGACGCAAACCCATCGCTTACGCTGCGCTGGATCATGATTTACATGTAGTCCTGCTTGAAAGATGCGACCTATCCCATGTCATAACGCATTTAGAGCAATACAGGCAGGTGATGCTTGGCATCAATAGGTTGTTGGGTGGAAAATCTGTATCCGCAAAGCGAGGCCAAAGAGTCTACTTAAGTCTCAAAAAGAAAATCGCGTGGGCAGGATTCAAACCTTATTTAAAGAGTCATGCTCCGAGGCAATGGGTTGAAACAAACCCGCCCGAATGTTACCGCGCCCTCGCAGGGCAAACCCCTCTGCCTCGACGCACATTTGGGGGACAGATTCAACGTGCCCTGATTTTGTATGAGGAGGGATTGCAGATCAATGATCCGATGCAGTTCTTTGAGGAAATCACTCGTCATCGCTTGATGGCAGGTGTTTTGCCTACCGAGTTGATTTATTCCGCCTCGGAATTGGACGCGCTGGCGGCAGCTTACCTCGTATGGATGTTAATCAACAAGCCGGTGGGGATTCGTCTGGGAGATCAGGAGCAAAACGGGATGGTTTTAATTCCACGGGAAGATAAGAAAAGGGAGAGGGGCTAAATTACGGAGCGCTGAATAAATATCTAAACTCGACGTAAGAAATTTAGCCCGCAAAATTGATTAGATGCTGATGCGGTCACAGGCTATGCCACTCATTTGAACCTGTCACCAAAAATTCATGTGGATAGGGAACCGCCTCATCATAAAGGAGGAGGCGGTTCTGTCTTCAACGAGGCCGACATCTGTCGGCCTCGTTGTTCGTTCGAGTTAAATCTTATTTTGAAATCGCTTAGAGCAAATGGTTAGCGGGAAGTGAGGGGCGCATTATCATTTGCATGCTCAGCCGCATTCATAATGACCATGCGAAGTTCGACTGGCGTCTCTGCAACGCTCGTTGTCGTTGCACCAGCCGCGAAGGCTAGGCCGCCCGTCGGCGTATACAGTGCCTGGTCGCAGTTCGGAGTGGCGATGGCGCAATCCGCATTACCAGTTGGCGCGAGGGCAACGGCAAATACGCCGTGTGCCTTGGTATCCGCCGAGTAAGAGGTCGAGCCGTAATCACCGACCATGCGGCCCTGGCTGGTATTCGGCAGCCAGCTGAGGGTCATCGGAGTTGGGTTGAGCGGAGCGGTCACAGTCCAGTTTGACCCGCCATTGAGCGAGGAAACAGAGCCGACATTCAACTGGCAGGTACTGGAGTTGCAGCTTGCCACCGGGTAGTAATAGTAGGTGACAGTGATGTGGGCAGCAGGCTGACCAGAACCTCCGGTTGACCTATCGACCCCGATGCCAGGGATGAAGTGATCGACTCCGCTGGTGACGCTGTCAATCGGGATGCGCACTTTCGCGGTCCAAGTCGTACAGTTGGTCGAGGTGCTATACACGATATCGTTCGATGAAGCGCCGCTCCGGAAGCTGGCGTCCTGCACAGCAACGTACACCTTACCAGAGCCATCTACTTCAGCCGATGGCAGCGCGCTTGTGCGCAGACTGCCAGCCACCGGATGGTTGGTGACGTTCATTACAAGCACCGCGGAACTCCAACTTCCGCCGCCGTTGGTGGAACGGAATGCCCCGATTTGGGTTCCTCCTGTCCAGTAGGGTACGCAGACTGTGCCGTTGTTCATCACAACAGGTTGGCCGCCCAGGCCGTGGTAACTGCCCTGTGTGGCTTTTTTCGCGCCCCAGGTCAGCCCGCCATCGCTGGACGTGCTCATATAGAGTTTGTTACTCAGGCCGTTATCGTCCCACTGGGTATAGCAGTTGCCATAGAACGCGCTGGTGGATGTGTTATCGCATACGATCCAGTTCTTGTCCAGATTACTGCTCCCAGTTGCCACTGTGACAGCCACCGGGTTGTTCCAGGTAGTGCCACCATTTGTAGAGCGGCTGGTTAGCACCGCTGCGCCGAGGATGCCGGATGTATCCTTAATCGCCAGCGTGGAAACCATCCAGACGTTATGCTTGAGGTCATAGGCAACCGCAGGATCGCTGACGCGATCGTACTGCGTTAGAGAGCCGCAACCGGTGAAATCGAACTTGGTGATGCAGGGCAGGCCGCCGCTCGTCCAGTTCGCGCCATTGTCGGTAGAGGTAGCCCATTTAATGTCGCTGGAGCCGCCGTCGAAGAAACGGCCGGTCTGCTGCGCCGAAACAATCGTTGAGCCATTGGCGTAGGTATCCGGCTCGACGTGCGTCTTGTGCTGGCTGGTGGTGTTGGTGTAAGTGTCGACGCTGACCTGGGTCAGACCTGTAATGGCCAGGGCAGAAAGCGGGAGAGCCAAAGCTAGGACGAACGCTATGGCGATTGTCAACATTCGTCGAGAGGAACCATTAAAACGTAACATAGTCAACTCCTTTTTGTATATGAGTAATTGTTATAGCGGGATTGGATTGTTTGAACTTGCGAACGGTTAGCGAGCAGTAGTGCAAAACTTTAGGGGATCTTCTAAGGGATGTCACCTCCCTTCTTAGTTAGCGGATTGTTCTCTTATACATCTGATTAACAAATAAGTCAATGAAAATGGTCAAGGAGTTCAGACTTTGGAGAGATAATTAATGGATGACTAATCAGTTCTTGGTGGGTTTATCTTTGGAAATCACCTCCCTGATTGGGCTGTATCAATTATGTGCAGTGTCTATATGGTCACCTTCTTTTCTGGATGACTTGGGTGTTAGCTTGCGCTCTATGCTACTGGATAAGAAAACTTCCAGCTACAAAACCGAGATAAATTAAAACCAAAAGCGCACCCGCCCAGCGCGTTATATTTTTACTCATCATCAGCAATGCAATAATGATAACTGTGGCTAAGGCGTAGGGCAAGTAAAAACCGATTACGTGGCTGTTCATCTCAACAGGGTTTACTAATGCGACAATACCAGCATTGAAAAGGAACATGGCAAGGATAGAACCAATCACATTGCCGAAACTTATATCTGGTCTTCCTTTGATAGCGGCTGGCAATTCTCGCGCTATTTCTTCTATGCTCACCAAGAAAGCAAGAATGGTCATTCCAAAAGCAGTATCAGATAGACCGACTGCCCCAATGATATTTTGGGATGAAGTCACCAGTAATTCACCACCGATTCCAATACCAATAAGCGAGATAAGCAGAAATCCTATAGATTTCCATTTGCTCAATTTTTTGGCTTTATCAAGGCTTTCAGCAACTTCTCCAGTTGGCTGGATGTCAAGTCCTTGCTTGCTCAAATGTATAAGCCAGATAAGTGACACAACAAAAGCAGCGAGCAGGATAAAGCCATCAATTCTTGATAATTGACCGTCCACACCCAAAGCGCCCAAAAGTAGCACGGCTGATATAAGTATTGCAAGAATCTGTTTTGGTACTTTTTCAAACTTCATTGGGGCAAAAAACGCAGATACGCCAAAAGCTAAGGCGATAGCAACCATAGCCGCACCGATGATAGACCCCCATACAATACCCGATGTTCCGTTATAGGAGGCGACTATACCCACTGAAAGATTATCTGGGTCGAAGCCAATAAAGATGATGCTGATAAGAAAGGCCGATATGCCGAAATTGAGAGATGTGCCAACGACTCCCTTTATGAGCTGTTCCGCAAAAAAGATGACCATCACGAGGCCAATAGCAAAGAGACATAACGATATGACTATATTCATCGGGTTGCTATGTTTCTCCTGGGAAAGAGCGGGCTAACACTTTTTGAGTAGAGCGATACAAGCAACTTTTATACAAGAGATTGGTTTATTAGGTAAGCCAGATGATTCAATGCTTAGGCCGGCGTTATCCCAAGCAGAGTAGTAGCTGAACGCTAGTGTCGAGCGGGCTTTGGCTCATATTGCCCAAAGCGTCCTCTGCGGCGATGTAGAATTCCCATACCCCGGATTTTCCCACCGGTATATCCAACGCCTTTACAGTCGCGCTGTAGTTGTTCCCGCTTGAGTGATCCATGTCCACTGGCATATAGGACTGATCAGTCCCAACCCGATACCAGAGCGCGGCATGCTTGATCCCCAAC
>CAZIYY010000072.1:0-18296 GCA_964543585.1 uncultured Anaerolinea sp.
GTGGAGCGAGCACTCAAAATCCTTTGGTATTACGAGCGAACGGAGAGCCTGTGGCAGCGCGGTGAAGTCCTCCTGGCGGGCGATGAGAAGCCCAACCTGCAAGTTCTGGAGCGGGCGGCTCCCAACCAACGGATGCGGCCAGGTCAGATCGAACGCCAGGAATTTGATTACCTGCGGCATGGTACGATCAACTTGTTGGCAGGCCTGACCCTTTACACAGGGCATATGTGGACGGAGTGTTTGGACAAGAATGATGGCGAGCACTTTCGTCCGGCCATTCGACGTTGGCTGCATCCTTATGGTTGGGCCAAACGCATTTATCTGATCATCGATAACGGTTCCAGCCACATTAGTAGCGACACCCTGGAGTTCTTTGAGGAGCTCGCGCCGCGGGTGCAGGTGTTGCTGACTCCGCCAAATGCCTCTTGGCTCAATCAAGCTGAAGCATTGCTCGAGGCTTATAGCATACGCTATCTGATACGGGGCAGTTGGTGTAGTCGCTCCAGGATGGTTCGGCATATCATCGAGAGCACGCATGAATACAACCAACGCTTCGCACATCCTTTTGATTGGAATTGGTCATGTCGCAACTTCTGTTACTGGCTCAACAATACACCCGGCTTAATTCATTGCAGAACTTAGGCTACAGATCACTAGCGCCGATTTGGCAAATAAGCGAACTTCCTGTATTTAAATCGTTCAGGAATATAATGCCTGGGAGAGGAGAAACAAAATGTCAATATATCGAAGTGATGTAGTTGGAAGCCTGCTGCGCCCAAACTATTTGAAGGAGGCGCGCAAGCAACGCGCCTTGGGCGAGTTGAGTCATGCCGATTTCAAAAAGATCGAAGACCGCGCGGTGAACGAGGCAATCGCTCTTCAAATCGAATCCAGGCTGGATGTGATCACTGACGGTGAGATGCGCCGTTACGCTTTCTTTGGGCATCTGATTGACGCCGTGGAAGGTTATGACAAGTTCGGCGGCTGGGCGATTCCATTTCACGATGATGAAGGACACGAGTTGATCTTCAAGCGGCCCGTCGTGGTCTCGAAGTTGAGACGCGTCCGCCCTCTTTGCGAGGAGGAGTTCACATATCTGCGCGCGCGCACCGATCATCCAGCCAAGGTAACGCTGATTAGCGCGCAGCAAGCCGCGGCTTATTATGATGCGGAAAAGTCCAAAGGCGCGTATGCAACCATAGATGCCTATCTCGCGGATTTGGTGGACATCCTGAAAACCGAAGTCGAGGAGTTGGTTCGGCTTGGATGCACTTATATCCAGGTGGATGCGCCTCAATACGCGGCGCTCATTGACCCAGACATCCGCGAGGGATATCGCAAGCGCGGCAATGACCCCGACCGTTTGTTGGAGCGTTGCATCGAACTCGATAATGCAGTTATCGGCAATCATCCCGAGGTCACATTCGGCATTCATCTATGCCGCGGCAACAATCAGAGTAAGTATTACGCGAGCGGAGGCTATGACCCAATTGCTTCCGTATTCAGCCGCACAAAATTTAACCGTTTTCTGCTCGAATATGACGACGAACGTTCCGGCGGCTTTGAGCCGTTGAAGTATGTTCCCGAAGATCGAACTGTTGTATTGGGGTTGATCACATCTAAAAAGCCAAAGCTCGAGAGTAAAGACGAATTGAAACTACGCATCGAAGATGCTTCGAAGTATGTACCGATGGAAAGGCTTGCGTTGAGTTCTCAATGCGGGTTTGCTTCGACCGAGGAAGGAAACCTGCTCACGGCAGAAGAGCAAGCCGCGAAACTTCGACTCGTGACCGAAACCGCCCGCGAAGTGTGGGGCTGATCATATATTAATGTCATTGCGAGGAGCGTTCGTTGCGACGAAGCAATCTTCTAGCGTAGATGGGGATTGCTTCGCTTCGCTCACAATGACAAGAGGTAAAGAAAGGATTCGATTTCAATGCGCTTGGTCACGTATGAGTCAAAAGGGAAATGGCGCGCTGGCGTCATCGTTGATGATAACGTTGTTGATTCGACAGTTGCCGCCACAGCCGCTGATATAAATTTTGGTGCGAACTGGATTTCGAATCGTCAAATTATTCAGTTGAATCCAAATCAGCAATCGCAATTCGAACGCGCCGCGTTTGCCATTGCAGACTCGCCTCCTTCTGATCTTGATGTCTTTCCCACCGAAAATGCCCGGCTCGGTCCTCCCATCCCCGACCCGGACAAAATCATTTGTCTCGGTTTGAACTATCGCAGTCACGCCGAAGAAGCCGGTCTTGCACTGCCAAAGGTTCCCATGCTCTTCGCAAAATATCGCAACGCGCTGACCGGACCCACAAGTCCGATCATCCTGCCAAGTCTGAGCGAAGAGATAGATTACGAATGTGAACTGGCTGTCGTCATTGGAAAACAAAGTAAGAATCTGGCTGTCAAGGAGGCGCTAAATTATGTTGCCGGATACATGGCGCTCAACGATGTCAGCGCGCGTGATTTGCAAATGCGTACCGGCCAATGGTTATCTGGAAAAACACTGGATACATTCGCTCCCTGTGGGCCCGCTCTGATCATCGACGAAATCAGTGACCCGCAGAATCTCGACATTTCAACCCGCGTGAACGGTCAAACCCTCCAACAAAGTAATACTCGCAACATGATCTTTTCTGTCGCAGAGACTATTGCATACATTACTCAATTAATGACTCTCGAACCGGGCGACATCATCTCCACCGGCACGCCGGAAGGAGTTGGGTTCAAACGAAACCCACCCATTTTTCTTCGTGATGGCGATATCGTCGAGGTGGAGGTTGAAATTATTGGAACATTGAAAAACCCGGTTGTCCGCAGTAGATAATGTCCACGTCCCCGAATGGAGAAAATAAATATGAGAACTCAAGTCGGCATCATTGGCTCAGGTCCATCGGGGTTGTTATTGGCGCGGCTGTTACATCTTCAAGGAATTGACACGGTTATTTTGGAGAGTCGCAGTAGGGAGTATGTGCTTGGGCGCATTCGCGCCGGTGTAATCGAACAAGGTATGGCAGATTTATTGAGGGAAGCCAAAGCGGGCGAACGCATGGATCGCGAGGGTCTGATCCACGAGGGTATAAACATCGCTTTCGACGACCGCCTTGAACGGATTGATTTCCCCAAACATACGAATGGCAAAGTCGTGATGGTCTATGGGCAAACCGAAATCACATTTGACCTGATGAAAGCGCACATAGATGAGGCAGGCGGCATCGTCCATTATGATGCGCCAGCCATCCGCGTGGAGGATTATGATACAGATTCTCCGCGTATCATCTATGAGCAGAATGGCGAACAAAAAGAACTGGTGTGTGATTTTGTGGCAGGCTGCGACGGCTACCACGGCGTCGCTCGTCAAAGCGTTCCAGCCGATCAGATCACAAACTTTGAAAGGACTTATCCCTTCGGCTGGCTAGGGATCCTTTCCGACGTGCCGCCTGTAAAGGAAGAACTCGTTTACGCCAACCATGAGCGCGGCTTCGCCCTATGTAGTATGCGCTCCCATACCCGCAGTCGTTATTACGTGCAATGCAAAATTGACGAAAAGATTGACAACTGGACTGATGACGCATTTTGGGATGAACTGCGCCGCCGCCTTCCTGCGGATGCGGCTGATAACGTCACAACTGGACCGCGTCTCGAAATGAGCGTCACGCCCCTGCATAGTTTTGTCGCCGAACCCATGCGCTTCAGACGCCTCTTCCTCGCGGGTGACGCGGGACACATCGTTCCTCCCACTGGCGCAAAGGGACTTAACCTCGCCGCCTCCGATATCTACTACCTCTCCCGCGCCCTCCTTGCCTATTACAAAGAAAAACGAACTGATCTGCTTGATCGCTATTCCGAGACAGCCCTTCGACGCGTCTGGAAAGCCATCCGCTTTTCCTGGTGGTATACATCCCTCCTGCACAAATTCGACGACGACCCAATGAGCAGGCGCTTACAAATCTCCGAACTCGATTACTTGATCAACTCCGACGCAGGACGAACCGTGATTGCCGAAAACTATGTGGGTTTGCTGTATGAGAAATTTGAGTGACGCAGGATGTAATACAAGACAGGGGCATCATTAACATGATGCCCTGCCTTTGTCGCGCCGTTCTTCTTCAACGACATTTCTGGATTAGGATCGGCTCGTTACATTACGGGAAGGTGCGCGGAACACGCTGAACGTTGATCCAGCGTAATTCAGTGAACTCATCCAGCGCGGCTTGCCCGCCAAATCGTCCGTACCCACTACCCTTCACGCCTCCAAATGGCACTTGCGGTTCGTCGTTGACGGTCTGATCGCCGATATGCACCATGCCAGTTTCCAGGCGCATGGCGAGGTCCAAGGCGCGGGTGAAGTCTTTCGTGATGATTCCCGATGAGAGACCGTACTTGGAGTTGTTCGCCACAGCCAGCGCTTCCTCCGCGTCGTTGACGATTACGATTGGGGCAACCGGACCAAATGTCTGATCGGTGAAGAGGCGCATGGTTGGTTTGACATCGGTGAGAATCGTCGGATGGTAGACCAGGTTGTCGTACTGGCCCCCTGTCACCAGTTCCGCGCCGCCCGCGACCGCCTCCTGCACGTGCGCGTGCACAAGGTCAACAGCTCTTTGATTGATCAACGGACCAATGGCGATGGCTGGGTTGGTGGGATCGCCCATCGGGAGCGCCAGCGCGCGTGTCTTGAGTTTCTCGATGAACCGGTCCGCGATACTTTTCTCAACGATAATACGTTCTGTGGACATGCAGATCTGACCCTGATGCAAGAACGCGCCCCAAGCCGCGGCGTCTGCGGCATAGTCAATATCCGCGTCACCGAGAACGATCAACGGATCCTTCCCGCCCAATTCAAGCACGGCGCGCTTGAGATGCCGGCCGGCTTTCTCAGCGACGATGCGGCCCACTTCGGTCGAACCGGTGAAGGAAATTCGTTTCACTGCCGGGTTTGAGATCATCTCATCACCGACCTCCACTGCGTCTTCACGGGAGGATGTGATCACGTTGAGGACTCCGGGCGGCAGTCCGGCCTCTTCAAAAATCTCGGCGAGTAGGATGCCGCCAGTCACCGATGCTTCCTCGGATGGCTTCAAAACGGCAGTGTTTCCATAGGCTACCGGCACTGCAAACGACCGACTGCAAAGAATATACGGTACGTTGAAAGGTCCAAAACATGAGACGACACCAGCCGGCTGGCGGATCGCCATGAAAAAAGAATTGGCATGATCGGCAGGAATAATCTCCCCTTTGACATCGTATGCGGCGGACGCCGCCATACGGTATAAGCCCGGCACAAAGAACATCTGGAACATCGAGATGCCGATCGTGCCTCCGACTTCCTCCATCATGGCTTTGACCAATTCATCCTGGCGTCTTTCCATGATGTCCGCGGCTTTGAGGAAGATTTTTCTGCGCAGGCTGGGCGGCGAGTTCGCCCATTCCGGGAAAGCCGCCTGCGCGGCTTCGATGGCGCGCTTCGCGTCCTCGCGCTTGCCAGCTGGAAGATGAGCATATACCTCCCCGGTAAAGGGATTCATATCCTCAAAGGTCTTGCCATTGGCGGCGTCCACCCACTTGCCACCGATAAACATTTTGTGCTTTTTCGCAGCCATCATATTCTCCTTTTGATTAGATTTAGGATGGTACTCCGAACTTATAACGAGATATTCATGGGCTTTATGGCTTATCTGTAATCTGTGTGCGGGCGTTACACCCTGGCGGGCGGTGCTAGGAGAGAACGCCTGCCACGCGATAACGGTTTTGCACATTCTTTACACAACCGTATCTGTATTATATACTAGCATGATTTCAGTTTCAAACCTTATGTCCGGCATAGACGAACAATGTACTTGTTTATCCCCAGCGCATGTGCGATACTAACGGCATAAATCAGGCAATTCATGTTGATGGATAATATCACATCCCTGACAGACGGCATGATTGTTTTGGGGCAACACTTGAACCTCAACCTGCAGGCGAGATTACATTCGCATTCCTTGCGCCAAAGGAGAAAGGAGACTGATTGCGAAGATACCCATACTTGATCAGGCGAGTAATCGGCGATAGAGTTGATTTGATAAGACACGCTGGTAAGTTAATAACCCGGAGGAGAAAATTATGAAGACCAAGGAACGATCAGTCCCGATCCAATTGCTACTGGTTCTTGTGTTTGTGTTAGCTGCGTGCGCCCCGGCTACGCCTCTAGTCGTGGTGCTGCCGCCGACTATCGAGGCGCCGCAAGCTACTGAGGCTCCGGCAGTGCCGACCAAGGA
The DNA here is from genome assembly GCA_964543585.1 of uncultured Anaerolinea sp. Taxonomy (GTDB): domain Bacteria; phylum Chloroflexota; class Anaerolineae; order Anaerolineales; family Villigracilaceae; genus Defluviilinea. The sequence goes on from CAZIYY010000072.1 coordinate 6,270, forward strand.
AGCGCCGGAGAAAATCATCATCGGAAATGCGATTGCTCTGTCAGGACCTAATGCCCCAGCTGCGGCCCTGTCGCAGATTCCCTCCTACGATCTTTGGGTGGATGATGTCAATGCCGCTGGCGGTATCTACGTCAAAGAGTTCGACAAAAAGATTCCCGTGGAAATACTTCGCTACGACGATACAAGCGATGTAGGAACTGCTGTGCAGTTGGTGGAAAAGTTGATCGTGGAGGATAAGGTTAACTTCATCCTTCCGCCCTGGGGTACGGCAACCAACTTTGCCATTGCGTCCATCGTCTCCGAGCACACCATGCCAACCCTCGGCTGTACGGTTAGCTCCAAGCAACTTGCGGCAGAGGCGGAGAATTACCCATCCTTCTTTGGTGTCTTGAATCAAGCTTCGACTCAGGGCGCTGCCTTGGTGGCAGTCGCCCAGGAATTGGGCGTCAAGACCGCTGCGGTAATCCATCACACAGATTTGCACGGCATCGAGTTTGCCGGTGAAGTGTTGCCTCAGTTGGCCGCTGGCGGTATCGATGTTGTTCTGTACAAAACCTTCCCGGCCGGAGCCACCGATCTTTCGCAATTGCTTCGAGAAGTTCAGGCGGCTAACGTGGACGCGTTGATCGCGTTTTCATATCCGCCGGAGACCTTCCTGATGACCGGTCAGATGCGCGAGATTGGTCTGAATCCCAAGATGTTCTATGCGACAGTCGGCATTGCCTTCCCAGTCTTTCGAGATGCGATTGCCGCTGGGGGAGCCGCGGAGGGTGTTATGGGCGCTGGCACCTGGAACCCCCAAGTCAAGGCTGATGACGCGCAAGGATACTTTGATCGCCATGTTGCCAAGTTTGGCCAGGAACCAGATCGTTGGGCATCCGCGGCATGTTATGCAAGCGGACAGATATTGCAACAAGCCATTGAAGCGGCTGGTACGCTTGACCCTGCGGTTGTCCAGGAAGCAATAGCCACCGGAGAATTCAATACAATCCTTGGAACCGTCAAATTCAAAAACCATTTTAACACGACGTATCCGGGCAATATTGGTCAATGGCAAAATGGAGAGTTCCTGATCATCGACCCAGGCGCTAATCGCCAGGCCGATCCAATCTACCCCAAGCCGGACTGGCCCGCGCCGTAGCGTGGTAGCGATAATTTACTGAAATTCCAATTCATTACATCGTGGTGGGGCCGTCCTCGCCACGATGTTTTGAAATTTTTCGACGACTCGGCTGAACAAATAATGATACAAAACCTCCTCGACATCCTCATCACCGGGTTGATCCTGGGCGGGATTTACTCGCTCATCGCGGTGGGACTCACTTTGCAGTATGGAGTCGGGCGTGTGCTGAACGTTTCGCACGGCGAATTTATCATGGTGGGAGCGCTCGCCACATATTCCCTCTATACGGTCTTGGGTGTCAGCCCACTGGCCGCCATCACCATGGTCACACCCGCTCTGTTTGTCATCGGATATTTACTGGATCGAACGCTCTTCAATTACCTGCGAAAGAAGTCACCCAACGCGGACGCCTTTTCGGCTACCTCCCTGCTCGCCTCTTTTGGCTTGCTCTTTGTTGCCCAAAATCTGATGTTGCTCATCTGGGGCGCCAACCTGAAGGGATATACATACCTCAACGCCTCGGTTTCGATCTTCGGCGCATTGTATGGTGTCAACCGCTTGCTTGCGCTGGGGGTCGCGGTGAGTGTGAGCGCGGTTTTCTATATATTCATCAAAAGCACGCGGCTAGGTAAAGCCATCCGCGCCGCCGCCGAAAATCCGACCATGGCGCAGGTTATGGCAGTCAATGTAAAGCAGGTCCTTGCCATCTGTTTTGGTTTGGGGGCGGCCCTGGCTGGGCTGGCGGGAATACTATACAGCCTGATGTTCGAATTGCAACCGGGCAAGGGCATCGAACTAACCATCATTGCCATTGTCGTTGTGGTCTTCGGCGGGTTGGGCAGTATCACCGGAAGTTTGATCGGCGGGTTCCTGCTGGGACTTGTGACCAGCATCGTCAATTTCATAGACCCCAGCCTCTCGCTGGTCGCCTTCTATCTCATCTTCATTTTATTGCTGTTGTTCAAGCCATCCGGCATCCTGGGAAGACAGATCCATGCTGATTAGCACGATCCTTTATGAGCGCAAGTTTGCGCTTTCCGTGATCGTTCTGGGCAGCCTCGCGCTGGCGGTCGCACCCCGCTTCCTTCCGGATTACACAGTGATCTCGCTGATCACAATTCTGATGTACGCCACCCTGACTTTGAGTTGGACGATGTTTTCAGGACCCACGAACTACATTTCCCTGGCAACGGCGGCGCTGTTCGGAGTGGGGATCTACCTGTCGGCGGTCCTTCGGCAATCACTGCCTCTTCCTGTCATCATCATCATCGGCGGGCTGGCAAGTTTCATACTTGCTCTGCTGATTGGCTTGCTCACCCTGCGCTTGAAAGGAGTTTATTTCATCCTCTTTACGTTCGGGACCACGGCATTGATCCGCAACATAATTCAATGGTGGGAAGTTAAGTTCACACACACCGTCGGCAGGCATGTGCTCGGCGCGAGTAATACGGCCGTTTATGCTTATATCCTTGCCATCTTTTTCATAACTTTATTGACAAGTTTCCTTTTGCGATACTCCAGTATGGGGATGGCTTTGCAAGGCATTGGCGAAAATGAGGACGCCGCCGAACACATTGGGATCAACGTAACATGGATCAAGATCCTCACCTTTGCCTGCAGTGCAATCTTCATGGGAGCTACGGGGGCAGTCATGGCAACCCGCTTGCGATATATTGATCCAACAATCGCCTTCGACCCGCTTCTCTCGTTCCTGCCGGTCTTGATGGCGATCTTTGGCGGAACCTCACGGCTTGAAGGACCCATCCTGGGCTCGGCGATCTTTACGCTCCTGCGTGAATTCCTACTGACCAAATATCCGTATGCTTATATGCTGTTGATGGGCTTGACCTTGATCGCCGTCATCCTGTACCTGCCCGGCGGGTTGGTTGTTCTGGCGTTCAGGTGGTGGATCCGTTTGAAGATTCAATGGGCAAAGACGAAGTTCCAATGGCAGATGTTGAAGAGCCGCTGGTGGCGGGAAGAGTGGAGACCGAAGGTGAGTATGTGGCTGGCGCAATGGCGGCTGCGGGTGGGTTGGCTGTTGGGGAGGAAACGTCATGATGCTTAAAGGCGCAAACGTGACACATTCGTTCGGCGGCTTGATCGCAGTGGACCGCGCTGACTTCCACGTTGGTCAGGGTGAAATTGTCGGGTTGATCGGTCCCAACGGCGCTGGCAAGACGACACTATTCAATATCATCTCAGGCGCAATCAAGCCCGCGCAAGGGATGATCCAATTCAAAGGCGAAGACATTACTGGTTTGAAGCCTCACCAGATTTGCCGCAGAGGACTGGCGCGCACGTTTCAAATCACAAAACTCTTTTCCAATATGACCGCTTTCGAGAACGTCCGGCTCGCACTCCTGTTTGGCAACCCGGATCGAAAAATTGACCGCAGGCAAGCCGAGCGCGAGGTCAACCAACTCATGGCTTCCATGGGTCTGCTCTCAGACCGTAACAAACCTGTCAAGGAATTGTCGCTTGCCACTCAGAAGCGCCTCGAAATCGCCCGGGCCTTGGCGACCAACCCCGATATGCTCCTGCTGGACGAGGTAATGTCAGGCTTGACGCAGAAGGAACTAAATCAAGCCATGCAGTTCATCAGGCAATTACGGGAACGCGGGGTCACCATATTCATGATCGAACACGTCATGCAAGCCATCATGGAGATGTGCGATCGCATCATCGTCTTTCACTACGGGAGCAAGATTATGGAGGGAACCCCGCAAGAAGTGGTCAATGACCCCACCGTTAACTCAATCTATTTGGGGAAATAAGCCATGCTGAGAATCAACAAGATCAACTCCGGTTACGGAAGAATCCAGGCGCTTTGGGATGTGTCTTTACAGATCAACGAAGACGAGATCGTCGCGGTCGTGGGTGCCAACGGTGCCGGTAAAACCACATTGCTCCGAAGCATCATGGGATTGGTCGAACCAACTTCAGGGATGATCAAGTATGCCGGGCAACGGATCGAAGGACTCGATCCGCACAAGATCAGCGAATTGGGAATCGCGTATGTACCGGAGGGCGGCGGTCCGTTCAGGGATATGAGCGTACGCGAGAATCTGGAAATGGGCGCGTATTATTCGACTGCATGGAAACGCCGCAAGGATACATTGCGCCGCGTCTATCGACTCTTCCCAAGATTGGAAGAAAGGGAACATAAATTATCCCGCACGTTGAGCGGGGGGGAACGTCAGATGCTGGCGATCGGTCGCGCCCTCATGTCGCGCCCAACCTTATGCGCCTTCGATGAACCTTCCATCGGTTTATCCCCATTATTGGTGGATGAATTCTTTCATATCATCCATCAGCTCCGCGAGGATGGTATCACGGTCCTCTTGATCGAACAAAACGTCCATAAGAGCCTTGAGATTGCAGATCGGGCGTACGTGTTGGAAAATGGGCGCATCGTTCTGGAGGGTAAGAGCAAGGATCTCCAACAGGAAGAGCGCATTCGAAAAGCCTATCTGGGATTGTAGGGCGAACGCACATTTACAGGGGAAACCTAAACCTGCCTCATCGCTAACGATTGAACTTCGCGGTTCAAGGACTAAGGAGGGAACGCACAATCTGTAGATCACGTCTTTAGGATGCAAATATGCTCGCGCCGCCGTCTTTCGCGACACTTGCACCCGATTTGCTTAGCAAATCGTGCGTTTCGTGCAGTGCAGGTGAGCATCCGTGTGGGGCAGCAGCACCTTGAACTGGATTAGAATGCTCCTGATGAAGGTTCAACATACGCCGCGCACTTTATGGAACAAACCTGCGAAGTATATCTTTGCAGGGCTTGTTCTTATTTCCGCGTTGCTCACCTATATATTCTGGGATCTGCCATCTGTTGCGTCGCTTCCCGCAACGTATATGACCCCCAGCGTGCGCATCACGGATCGCAATGGGCGTTTGCTTTATGAGATCATTCCACAAGAGGGCGGGCGAAATACCGTTTTATCCATCGAGAACATTCCACAGTGTTTGAAAAATGCAACCATCGCAGTGGAAGACAAATATTTCTATAGCAACCCTGGTATTGATATTACCGGAATCATTCGCGCACTCTGGATTAATATCAAAGGCGGCGAGACTATTGCAGGGGGAAGCACGATCACGCAACAGGTGGCGCGCAATTTGTTGTTCAGTCAGGATGAGAGAACGGAACGCACGCTCCGACGCAAGATGCGGGAGGCAGTTCTCGCCTGGCAAATGACTCAAGAATTATCCAAAGATGAAATCCTGTCTTTGTATCTGAACCAGATCAATTATGGCGGGCTGGCTTACGGCGTCGAAGCCGCCTCACAAACCTACTTTGGAAAACCCGCCAGCGAATTGTTGCTTCCCGAATGCGCGCTCATCGCTGGCTTGCCCCAAGCGCCGGGTGTCTATAACCCATTCACAAATCCTGATCTGGCGAAGGAAAGACAAGTTATCGTGCTCCTTCTCATGGAGAAGGAAAAGTATATTACGCATGAAGAATATCTCGCTGCCGAAGCCACACCATTGAGTTACAATCCGACGCCATATCCAATCGAAGCGCCGCATTTTATCTGGATCATCAAGAATCAAATTGACAGCCTAATATCTTCAGGCATTCTCAACCCACATCAAAGTTTGGTCGTGCGCGCAACACTTGACCTGGATGTTCAGCACTTTGCCGAGGAAGTGATCCATCGCCGCATTGAAGGATTCAAAAATGAAGATGCCGCGATCAGCCACAATGTCAATAATGCCGCGCTGGTGGTAATCGATCCGCATAGCGGCGAAATACTTGCGCTGATCGGAAGTGCAGATTATTTCGACAAGTCCATTGACGGCGCGTTGGACATGGCGATCTCCCCGCGCCAGACAGGTTCCGCTTTCAAGCCATTCATCTATGCTTTGGCGCTTGACCCGCTGCGTCCGAATACATGGAACACCGCAACCCCAATACTGGATGCCTCCACAACGTTTACCACTCACGAGGGCGCGCCGTATACGCCATACAATTACGACAGCCGCGATCATGGACTTGTCTCCGTCCGCGAGGCGCTTGGCTCTTCGTTGAATATCCCCGCGGTGAAAACGCTGAAAGAAGTCGGCATCGAAAATACGATCAATCTTGCAAAACGACTCGGCGTCACATCGTTAAGCGAACCGCGCCAATATGATTTGTCCCTCGCGCTGGGCGGCGGGCAGATCAGCCTGCTTGAACTTTCAACCGCGTATGCCGCGCTTGCAGATAACGGTTATTACACAGGCAACTTTTCAATATTGGATATTCACGACGCGGATGGAAATTTGCTTTACACACAGGAGAAACCTCCGCCGCTTCAAATCCTTGACCCGCGCGTGACCTGGCTCATCAGTGACATCCTCAGCGACGACTCGGCGCGCACCACTGGCTTTGGACTCAACAGCACGTTGAAACTGGATCGCACTGCCGCGGTCAAAACAGGAACAACGACAAATTTCCACGATAACTGGACGATTGGATACACTCCCGATCTGCTGGTCGGCGTCTGGGTGGGCAACAGCGGATACGAAGCCATGCACAACGTAACAGGTCTAACGGGCGCGGCGCCCATCTGGCACGAAGTGATGCGCGGACTCTTGCAAGGGCGTCCTGATCATCCTTTTGAAAGACCTGATGGATTGACTCAAGTTGAGGTATGTGATCTCTCAGGTCTACTTCCCACCTTGGCTTGTCCGCACACGCGCACGGAATGGTTCATCGCGGGGACAGAACCCAAACTAACAGATACATTCTATAAACAAATTTGGATTGATGCGCTTACGAACTCATTCGCAAACGAATCGACTCCAATCGAACGACGCAAATCCATCATTGTTTTAGATCTTCCTGTCGAAGCGCAAGCATGGGCACACGGACAAGGACTTGCCTTGCTTACAGATTTTTCTCAGGGCACAGATAATATTTCGGAACAAGAAAATCAATTAGTCCTGCTCTCACCACACCCTAAGACCACCTATCGTATCGACCCAAACTTCGATCTCGCCTCTCAACAACTGCAAATCGAAGCCGCGGCGAGACAGGGCATCTCGCAAGTCACGATCTGGGTGGACGGAAACTTGCTCACGACTTTATCTTCGCCACCCTATCAAGCCTGGTGGACATTGTCCACAGGCGAGCATCGCTTTTGGGTGGAAGGTGTGAATGCAAATGGGGAGACGGTGAAGAGTGATATGGTGACGATTATGGTTGTGAGCGAGTGAGTTCGTTCTCAGGATGCGCGCGGCTAAGAAGTAACAGAAACGCGCTGGCGAAAGCTGCGTTCAATCTTCTGGGGAAACTCAACCTGTTCTGGCTGGGAATCCGCGCCCTGCCTTCCGTGAAAGACTTTTACCTGTGGTTCTATCTCGCCTTTGCGGTGAGCAGTACCATGATGCCCTCGCAATCCGACCGTCACGCCTAGCTGGAATTGATTATCTCGGTGGGGATATTATTTTCGCTTGCCTTGTTGATCGGCGCGGGTCCGTGGATGTGAAACAGCATCGCCCCGTTGATCAGTAATTTTCTCAGCTCCGTCGCGGCGATCCATGCGGTACTGATATTGCCCACTGCATTGACTCACAGACTCCTAGCGCGGGTTACGGACGTGGATGTGGTGTAACGTCACGCGTTAGGCGCGAAACAAAGCGGAAGCGCCATTGCCTGCATGCGCGGGTTTATGCAATGATACTACTCAAGACTGCAAGTAGCCAACTCCCCAATCGTTCGACAAACCTTTATCTTCCAGTAAGTAATTTGCGCGCCGCGGCTTGGCGTTGTGAGTCGTTCAATTTAGTGGCAATATATAGCGCCGCGCCTGCTATTCGTTTTTGAGTATTCACGTCACGCATTTGAGCTTGTAACAGAACAGTGTCAACCAACACCGGCTCTAACAGTTCGGCGTGTTGCCGAAGAAAAGCATCCTTTTCCAAGTCGGAAAGATTGGAAAATCGATAAAAAGTTACCAGCAAATCATGGACGCTCATATCAAACTCCTTTCGTGTGTTGCGAGGTTTTTCGAAAACGGCAAAGATTACCGAGAGATGACATCTTTGATAATAGCCTGTGCGTATGCTCCATCAAATTTCCGATACGCCATGGCGGAGACCAAGTCATTGGGTCGGTTGCTCGTCCGTTGATAGTCCTGTCAATTCACGGACTCTAGCTCGTACTCACAAAATATCTTGGATCCCGAGCCGTCGACAAATTGGATATGATATATATTGAAGTCGTTTTTGTTTCCCCTTCCATTATAGTCAGAGGGGAGACGTTTGGTGACTTGGCCGATCTTGTCTGCTAAGTCGGGCATCCGTTTATAGGATGCTGGGCCTTCTTTGACCCTCACGTGATCGCCAATAGCAAATTTAAAGCTTGCCTGTTTATAGGAATTCAACTTATCAATAACACTTCTGATGTCGTCTGACGTAAAGATTCCAGGCTTGCTCGGCAGCACATGGTAATTCCGCAATGATTCGAGGAATGCTAATGCAGCATCGACATCTTCAACTCCTGTAGAGGCTCTTTCTGCAAGGGCCCAGAATGCTGTGTTATAAGCATAAGGCATATAACGAAAACTCTCGTGAACTGCGGTTTTGGTCATGAATTCAACGAGATCCGCCAAAATAGGTTGTTTAATCGTACACAGAAGGTCAATCACCGCCTCGCGGCTGTTTGCCCCCGTCCAATTGATTGCCTGTGCAACCAAGCTAGGAATGACAACTACAGGACCATATTTCACAATAGTTTTGAATTGGGGCACATGTGGCTCATTCACAAATGACATTATCTCCCCTGACAGAAAGTTCAATTCGCTATTTGTTAGGGAAATAAGGTGTTTGGCTGTTTCTTGTTTCAAATGTGAAGACACTATATCTTGCTCGCTTGGTTGTTTTTTTCCAAAAAGGAACATAGACGCACCTTTCTTGTATTGTCTGCTACCCCGTTGGGTCGCTTTGGCAGCGAGATCGCGTTTCTACTCTACAAGATATTAGAAAAGCCCAACATTGGGTGTCAGCCGCCGGAGTGAAACGAAACAAGTCGCCTGCAACCGCGTGTTAGCCGCGCTCAAATGAAAATAATACTCTTCTGATACGTGAACCAGCCTTCGTCATTCACAATATCATATCCCTATGCTAATCTATTGCCCCGAATGACTTGAGCCAAACAATATCGTCGTCCACAAGGCCCGCGACGCCATGAAGGTTTAGCCCCCTGCAGGCAAGTTTTTGCTGAATAACCTGAAGGCATTCGCCATTGGTGCTATTCCATAATCGTATTGTGTTGTCACGGCCGCCGCTCGCCAGGAGTTTTCCATCCGGGCTCCAGTTGACCGCGAGCGCGCCGTCTGGATGACCAGTGAGCGTAAACTTTATTGTTCCAGAAGCTACATCCCAAATCCGAACACCAGTACGATCCCAACTCGCCGTGGCAACATGTTCACCATCTGGACTAAAGACAGCACTCGTGGCGGCATCTTGATGCTCAAGTACGTGGATACGGTTAATCGTCTGTGAGTCCCAGATAACCGCTGTTTTGTCATTGCTCGTGCTTGCGAGATAAGTTCCATCCGGACTGTATGCAACACTCCTCACGTAGTCTCTATGACATTCACGCGTGCTAATTCTCTTGCCAGTCATGAAGTTCCACAAGTTGATACAACGATCCCAGCCGGCAGTAGCAAGGTATTGCCCATCTGGGCTAACAGCGACCCCACGAATAACCGATGTATGCCCGTGAACTGCGCGCACTTCAGAACCTGTATTCAAATCCCATATACGGATCATCTGATCACTGCCCACACTTACGAGACGCAGGCCATCTGGGGTGAAACAGATTCTATTAACATTATCTGTATGTTTCGTCAGGTGCAGAACTGGTTGCTTGGTGGCGACATCCCATACTCTGACGGTCTTATCTCCGCTCCCACTTGCAAGGAGCTTTCCATTTGGGCTGTAGGCGATACTTGCCACCCAAGCGTTATGCCCATAGAGAGCAAAATCCTGTTCGCCTGATTCTACGTTCCAGACGCGAATGACGCCTTCTTTACTGCCACTGGCTACAAACAGACCATCTTTACTAAAGTCCAGCGTGTCAACCTTACCCATTCGGAATAGTTGCACACCACCCAGATTGGCGTCGGTTAAGTCAGTGTTAACCAAGACGGCATCTCCAAGCAAGGCCTCGCGAAGAGTTGCTTCGCGCAAGACCGTTCCGCTCAGATCAGCACCTATCAAATCACAGCGGATTAGATCAGCTCCCTGTAAAACAGCCTTCCTCAGATTTTTGCCGCGAAATGGTATTCCTATTAGATTTAGCAACGTGGCAGCGTTAGAGCCCGTATAGCCGACTTTGGCTTCCGAAATACCACGGGTAACTTCGACAAGTCCCCATAGTGATTCCACATTGTCTACCATTCCTCGCATAAGCTTTAAGATGGCCGTAGTTAGCGGCTGTTTCCCAACTGTAGTAACTAGCTGCTCTATCGACTCTGAGATAAAGCGACCTAGAGGTGGCATAGGAATAATCTCGCCATTTGCATCCCGTTCACGTCGAAAATAGGTTGACCATGTATAATTCTTCGTATCGAAGCCATGGCTAATCGGCAACTGCTGATGTGCAGCTTCCTCAAACTCTGGACGAAGAACACCCAGTTCGGCGGCAAACTTGTACGCGATGAAAAACTCAAGTAGTGAGCGGTGCGCTGGACTATAGTTTCCATCTGCGTCCCGGACTAGCATCGTCTGGCCCAGAAGGTCATAATGCCAGTGGTCTTGCTGAACAGCGTCTACTCTTGGACCAAAATAATGCCGTATACGATCCGGAAATAGCTTATAGCTGAGGCTCATTTGGTCTGTAGATAGCATTTCCCACGATAGTTCGCACAGAAAGTATACCTTGTCTGCTAGCGAAGTAAAAGTACGTTCCTGAGCAATGTCATTTTCCATCTTGCGTTGGGCAGCATAATAATAAATATGAGCCATATCAACTGGCTTGCCCGCGCTTACTTCAGGAAGTGCTTCCAATATAAACTCACTCAACAATGGCCGGCAAGCCAAATCCGCAAGATCTTGATTGCTCATGATAATCTCTACGGTGACGTTATCAGCCCGTCGGCGCAATACATCGCGAATCTGCTCTTCACTCAACATATCCAAATGTATCACTTCGAATTTCGGGGGCTCAAGCAAGATGCTGGTGGTTGATACCTTTAGTTCTCCGCCCAATACCTCCCGCTCCTGGCGTGCATAGTGGAAGTGCTCTGTACGACAGGTAAGGATCACTTTCGATCCTGGAACAACCATCTTCGCTATTTCCCAAAAATTATTGACCATCTTCTGCCGATCAACACGTGCAGCCATTTCATCAAAGCCATCGAAGATAAGCAGCAAGCGACCCATCTTGTTAAGACACTCGAAAGCACTGTAGCCCGGTAGTCCTATTTCGTGCTCGCGAAAGACAAATTCGGACAGCAGCGCGCCTACATCTTTGAATCCTTGGGCATAGTTACGGAGTTGAATAACAAGCGGGATCCGAGGGCGTTTACGACCAGCAGTCTTCTTTGCTTGATAATCACGCATACATTGATAGGCATAATGAAGCGCTAACCAGGTCTTGCCAGTGCCAAATTCGCCTAGAATACTGACATGCGCTTTCTCAGTTGTGTCTAGCCATTGGTCGAGGTAACCTTCAACATTGGGATAAGGGCTTGGGTCAAGCAATTCCCCTTCGGGGCTAAGATCTTCGGTGTGTCCCGCTAGCGGCACAAAGTATTCTTCGATGCGCTTGGATTTGATCTCATTTTCCAGCCATTCGAAGTAATGTGTAAAGTCGGCATCACGGTCGATCACTGCATCAAGGTTTCCAACCCAGAGATCGCCCCCCGCATCGTCTTCAACGGCCCGATGTGCCGCAGGTG
>CAZIYY010000072.1:18306-22739 GCA_964543585.1 uncultured Anaerolinea sp.
AGACCAGCCAGCCGCCATTGAACTTCCTTTCATCAACAGCCGCGCGCAAATTTCGTACATCATTGACTTCAATTACGCGAGCAAGCATACGCACTAGAACACGGTCATAACCACGGCGGAATTGACGAGGGAGGTTGAGTATGAGCTCTGCATACTCCCCATTGCGCTCAATATCACTTTCGATGTTGTAATTCGCCGCGCGGAACCACTCGCGTAATTGCGTAGCGAGATTATCGACCGACTTACGATCTGGTAAAGTCTCATGGTCTATTGCCCTTAGTCGCTCGATTTCAGATCGCAACTTGGGCAGTTCGCTTAATACTTCTAAACGGCCTATCATAGTTTGTATCGCATCATGAGTGTCTTCTAGCTTGTGGTCGCGCTTTACTTCGGCCACTGTTCTAGTTCTATCGGTGATTATATGGAATACGGCTGTAAAGGTAGCGAATTCGCGCCGGGGGTCGTAGTCCAGGTTGCGCAACTCTTCCCCGATCTTGGACCATTCCAGCAAGGAAGCAGCTTCGTTCTCAAGGATTGAGGCATCTCGCTTTTCAAATGCTTGCTGAAAGGCATTCTTAATGAATTCATGCCGGAAAAACTCAAGTACAGGTCTTGGTTTCCCCATGCCATACTCAACCAGTGTGTAGGCATACACGCTATCAAAGTCTGCTGGCGGAGCGTCTGGTTTGAGGCCGATCTTCTTGAGTGCCTTAATCACAGCTTCGTGGCGGGCGGCCCTATCCTTGACTACTTCAAAGCCAAAACCGGCTACGATCTCGACAATTATGGAGAGAGGATCTAGTGACATGGTAATACTCTGTCCTTACTCACTGCATTGCAAGTAATCAGGGGTGGGAGTCTGTCAACCTTAGCGTACTTTACGTTGCGGTTGTTTCAATACTGACGGCCACCTGCACGGCTAACTCGGGATCATACATACTGCATAACATCTTATGGACAGTCTGTATAACGTCCCAGATAATTTAGGATGTTATGCCGCCGCAGATTAAAACTGATGAAGCAAATATAGCACCACTTGCAACGGCAAAGATTACGGTTTCACATTAAACACACTCCCTGCCCCTCTCCCTCCCACATCAGGGAAGTAGAATTCGCTCGCCGTGGGCGGGATGACCTTGAACGTTCCTTCTGTGCTGGCGCGTGCGATATAGGTGTAAACGTAAGTACCCGCGGGCAGATAATCTGAGGAAAGCACGACCTTCTCATCGCGCAACCCGGTGTGAGTGAAATACCACCATCCCCAGCCGCGCTCGGTGTAGTCGGTGATGGTGTAGGAAGTGGGAACTGCTGTATCGGTCAGGGTGGTTGAGTCAACGGCTTCGAAGCCTGCTGGCAAGGGATCATCCACCACGATGCCATGCACCGCATGGCGATGGACAGGGAATCTCGCAAGTACCGCTCTAGGTGGATGATACTTACTAGGCGTTGAGGCTGCGGTAGAGGACTGTTCGAACCTTGCTGGGTAATGGATATTTCGCCTGCGGATTGACCCAACCAATTACTGGTTCGCCTGCTTGCAGGTGCGGCCCACGCACGAGCAGTTCACTCAACCGCTGATAGTGTTGGAAGAAGGCAGCGCGATCGCGAAACCCATGCCGTTGCACGACGGTTGCGTCATTGCGCTCCACCCGTTGTTGGAGCTGGAGCATTGCGGCGCGCAGGGTGTCTTGTGTGAAGCTCGGAGCCTCAACACCGACAAGGAGAATATTCCTGCGTTGCGGCCGCAATTGGCCTAATTTGCTGCGCACCATATCAGCGAGCCGCTCTCCTGCATCTTGGACCATTCGTAGTCGTGTGACTTCGATCATAAAGAGCGTACTAGTGGTAAAGGTGACAGCGAAATCTGGACCGCGCAATTGTCCAATCGGCAGCGGTTCATACACGAGGCTGAGGGAGCGCTCCTGGAGGAGCAAGTAGGCGGTTTCCAGTTCAAGTCGCAGGTCGAGCAGGCTTTCCACCTCCTGCGTTGCATGGAGTTTCTTGCGGATTTTGGTGCTGAAGGCGGTGACGAAGGCGGTGAACCGACGTGACGAAGCCAACCATGTTGCCATCGGTGTCGCAAGGAGGTGCGACTGCCCATTGAAGAGATATGTCAGTAATTCATCAGTTAACATCGCTGTGCTCGTGCTGGAACATCATGCGAAAGGATAACACATCAGGGCTGATAGACCTTATCCGCAGGCGAGCATCGCTTCTGGGCACAAGGTGTGAGTGCAAATGGCGAGACAGTGAAGAGCAATGTGGTGACATTTGGATTCTAGATTACTGGTCTAACGGTCGCGTTTGTCCGCTCGCGTGAAGCGCAACGGAACGCGAGTCGGCTGCAACGATGTGTTAGCCAGTGCTACCTTGTCCTTCGCCGCCGAGTAGAGCAGTCAGGACTTCTGAGAGTGAAGGTGTCGTCGCTCGACCCTTAAAATCAGCCAGCCGACGATAGATGTCGGCTGCCGCACTATGAAATCCTCCCGGCATTCCGGCCTCTGCGAAGGTTGCGGCTGCCTCATCCATCTCACCTGCAAATCGCCAAGCCTTGGCCGTCACTCGTCTCACCTGTTGCGCCGCTCGTTCAGCAAAGTTCGAATCGTCGCGTGACCATTGACGTTCCAGTTCCTCCCGAACTCCCAAACCTTCTGCGGCACCCAGTATCGTGGCAAACGCACAGCAGCGCGGTTGTCCCTTTGGTGTGGGCTGCATAGCACATCTTCACCGCAGACGCCTTGCCAATCCGCTCTCCGATTACCTCTGTCTGCAATAGACCTGCTGAGAAGCAGTTGGCGACTCTCTGCGACTCTCTGCCCGACAGGTACAGGCACGTCGTGTTTGCCTCCCAAGCTGGCCCGCCAATGATGCCTCCATCCACGAACGCTATTCCTCGTTGTGTCATCGCTTCGCCGATACGCATGGCTCGTTGCGGTGATATAGCATTGACATCCACATACAGGCCTTTGAAAGAATGAGTCAAAACCTGCTTCGCGACCTCCTCAGCAGCGTGAGGTGGGCATACACTGATAATGATCAAGCAGGTCTGGCATAGCTCTTTTAGTGAATGCACATCAACCAGAGAATGGCTCTGCGCGCGCTTGTGTGTTTGGGAGCTGCGTCCTTGAGAAGCCCAGAAGACAGTGTGCCCGTTGTTCTGAGCGGACACGGCAACTGAAATACCCATTTCGCCGGGATGAAGAATTCCCATATTTTCTATCATAAGTCTCCTTCTATAATCCTCAGCCGTCCTTCACAGTGCACTGCCTAACGTTTTGCGTTAGCGTCGGCGGGGCGGGCGTGGACTCTGCTTGGGAGCAGGAAAAACTCGAAGCCTGAAAATGCCGCGGAATCCCGCCAGTCAGTTGCACGCTTTGTTAGGCCGTATTGCCGGAAACGGTACAGGCTGGAAACCGCGACCGGACTCGTCCCCCCATCGCACATCGATCAAAGATCGAGCGGTTGCAAACCGTTCATACCAAGGATCAACGAGACTTCGCTGCCATGATGCAGATCGTGTTCCATCACATGGTAGATCACCCAACTGCGCGATACCTCGTATATCTGACCATCCCATTCATCCGGGAAGGTCTTGGCACAATCGGCGGGCGTCCAGCGCTGCAAGCGAGATTCGATGAATGCCCACGTCTCATCGAGACCACGTACCAGTTCCACCGCGCTGCGTTCTGGTGAATCACGTTGGCCCCACAGCATGTACTCGCTCATCACTTCGTCGGCATCCTGTAGAGTGCCGCTGAACCACCCTGCCCGGACCGAAATAATGTGCTGCACAACCTGCCCCAGCGGCCACAGACGCGGGGCAGGTTGCAGCAAGAGTTGCTGATTCGTCAGCGGGGCGATGCAGTTTTGCAACTTTTTGTTATAGCCTCGCCAGTTCTCATAAATCACATCTAATGTCGATCTAGTATCCTGTTGCATCTATTTCTCCTGGAGAATCAAGATCCCCATTGTAGCATCGGTGTAGGATCGAGAGCGGCCTAACGGTTTGCGTTAGTGGTAGTGGGGCGGGCGTGGACTCCGCTTGGGAGCAGGAAAACTCGAAGCCACGCGTACGCGAAATGCTCGACGCAAAGCGTCCCACCTGCCGAAGCGCAGCGAAGGGAGTGCACGCTTTGTTGGGCGGGTGAATGTTTCTGGTAAATTACTTGCGCGACCGCACAGTGCGCGCGAGCGAAATATAGATTTGTCGCTGGCGCGCTCACGGCTACTGAATAAGCCCGATGATGTTACCGTCGGGGTCTCTTACACTTGCGATCAGTCCTCAGCTCACCGCTTTCTTCACGAGCGCGCCGATCTTTGCCTCTTCGGCGGCGGTCAACTCCTTCAGCGCGAAGGAGGTCGGCCACAGGGCGCCTTCGTCGAGGTTCGCCTCGTCGCTGAAGCCGAACGTCGCGTACCTCGAGTTGAACTTC
>CAZIYY010000073.1:0-22484 GCA_964543585.1 uncultured Anaerolinea sp.
TATAGTTTTAGCACATCCAGAAAACTTTACCAAATTATGAGACAGTCAGTAGAATTGCCCGTATCAGAGGTTATCGCAGTTCACATCTAATTCTCAATTTCTCTCCTCGGAACTCACAACTTGAAAATCCTCTCCGTCTTTGGCACCCGCCCTGAAGCCGTGAAAATGGCTCCCATTGTCAAATTGCTCAAACAGACAGCAGGGATTGAAGCGCGAGTCTGCGTCACCGCGCAACATCGGCAGATGCTCGATCAGGTTTTGGAGTTGTTCCAGATCGAACCGGACTATGACCTTGACCTGATGCGCGACAACCAATCCATGGCTGAGTTGAGCGCATCCATCTTTACGCATCTTGATCCCGTTCTCGCGGACTTCAAACCAGATTGGGCACTGGCAGTCGGCGATACAACGACAGTCGTCACAACTTCCCTGCTTGCTTTCTATCGCCGAATCAAATTCGGTCACGTCGAGGCCGGTTTGCGGACTCACGACAAGTGGCATCCCTTCCCCGAAGAAATCAATCGCCGCCTCGCAACCGTCACTGCCGACCTGCATTTCGCCCCAACGGAATGGTCACGCGGTAATTTGTTACGCGAGGGAGTCGACGAAAGGACAATTGTGGTCACAGGCAACCCGGTCATTGACGCGTTGGGTTTTGTATCAAAACAGGAGCAGCCGCGCGAGATAAAAGACTTATTGGAAAAGTTGGGAGTTGAGGGACTAGAGACTAGCAGACCAGCGACTAAAAAACTAATCCTCGTCACCGCGCATCGGCGCGAAAACTTTGGCAAGCCTATTGAAAATATTTGCCGGGCATTGAAAGAACTGGCTTCGCGCGAAGACGTGGAAATCGTCTACCCTGTTCACCTGAATCCAAATGTACAGGAGCCTGTCAATCGGATTCTGAAAAACGTCAAGCGCGTCACGTTACTGCCGCCGTTGGACTATCTTCCGCTTGTTCATTTGATGAAACGCGCAAAACTAATCCTCACAGATTCCGGTGGACTCCAGGAAGAAGCCCCTTCTTTCGGCATACCCGTGCTCGTCCTGCGCGAGGTGACCGAACGCCCGGAGGGAGTCGACGCGGGGATATTAAAACTCGTTGGAACGGGGACCAGCCAAATCGTCCGCGAAACGACGCGGCTGTTGGATGATCCGTCAGCATACGCGGGGATGGCGAAGGCATCCAATCCGTATGGCGATGGTCACGCGGCTGAAAGAATCGTCGAGGCGCTCGAGCATGCGTCGCACCAATCTTAGCGCGTCTCATCACTCGATAAGACCTCTCCCCTAAACGGCATTATCCAAACTGGAAGGTGCGACGCATCCTCCGTCTAGAAAATGGGTATAATGAATCTGATGAGAGCGGCTCGACGGCTCGTTATTCCGTTACTTGTTTTGGCGATACTGCTGGCTTCATGGGGGTCAGCCAACGCGCAGTCGGCAGATACGCTATACTTCCCGGAAACCGGGCACAACATCAAAGGGGAATTTCTCAAGTTCTACAATGGAGTAGGTGACCCAAAACTGGTCTTTGGCTACCCCATCACTGAACAGATCACATCGAAAGACGGCAGGACAGTTCAATACTTTCAACGCGCGCGTTTTGAATTGGGCAGCAACCTGCTTGGACAGGGGCGGATACAGCTTACGTCACTTGGGAAAGCCATATACAAGCCCGGCGGACAGTTGAACATCAACAACTCGTCGGGATGCCAGTTGTTCTTCACGGGCTATCGCGTTTGCTTTGCGTTCCTCGATTTCTATAAAGCCAACGGCGGCGGCGCGCAATTCGGTAATCCCATTTCACCGTTCGAATACCACGAGAATCTCATCGTTCAATATTTCGAGAAGGCGCGCTTTGAGTGGCGCGCAGACAGGCCAGATGGCCAGCGCGTGGTCATCACAGACCTGGGACGCGCCTATTTCGACCAGCTCGGCGAAGACCAGGCGCATCTTAAACCGGTCAACCCATTGAATGCGACCATCAATCCCGTGTTGTCAATAAAGGTGCGGGCTTTTGTTCAAAAGTCCGTGACTTTATCGAGCGGTCAGCAGACGGTCTATGTCGTCGTTCAAAGCCAGACGCTTCAAGCGGTTTCAAATGCAACGGGCAATGCAACTGTCCATTGGCCCGATGGCCGAACGGCGGAATATTCGTTTACCACGAACAACTCGGGTATTGGGAGTGTCACATTTAATTTTACGAATCAAAAACAAGGGGAACTCGTGCCGATTGACATCGCCGTCGCATATCAAGGTCTTACAGGCACAACGACAACGTCATTCAGAATTTGGTTTTAGATTTCTCTCAAATCAAAAACTGGCCCATCCTTACAAGCCATTTTCCACCTGGATTTCAGACTCACCGCGCAGACCCCGCACTCAGCGACTCCCCCGCATGGGACGGGCGTGCGGATTAAGACATTTCGAGTACGCTCAACGCGAGCCGGCGCTTCGCTCCAACCTTCAACCTGCTTCAACGCTCTCAGCCTTTCCCTCAACTCAAACAGATTCTCGCGCGCCACATCGAATGCGAGATAATCAGCCCATTCGATGATCTCAGACCAGGCAGATAAAGGTTGCGCCTCTACTTCATCGGGTAAATTCTCTGCAACCGAATCAGTGACCAAAACAACTGCCGCGCCCTGACGCAACGATGGTCGAATCAACCCGCGTAATCTTGAAGGCGGATCGTCAAACGCAATTAGCCCTACTTTTCTGGCAGATATAGGGATCGTGAATCCATGCCCTAGCGGACCGCGCAAATAAATCTCATGCCCCGGGTTCCAGGAGTCAGGCACGGGTGGCGCGGCGATAAAACCTTGAGGCGCAGAATCCGTATAGAATAGAGGCACAGGCAGAGATGAGTCCGAATCGTCGCTTGCGAGCAAATACTGGCCCGGGGATGGCATCAGATTCGCGGGGCAAGAAACGCGCGCAGCGCGTTGTCCATCCTCAAGAATCAATTCAACGACCTGACCTTTGCCCGTGTGCATAGCACTATGCTATCATGGCGGTATAATTATTTCAAGTTGATGTAATGAATGTCATTGCGCCCCGGCTCGCTTCGCGCCTCGGCTCGCAATGACATACGATAACCTTGATCGGAGGATAAGATGAATATTGTTGATGTCATTCGTTCGCTGGCTGGTTTTGCATGGCTGGGCGCGGTGGGGTTGGGCATACTTGCCGTAGCCCGCGCAAGCCGCAACCAAAGCGCAAAGGGAATAGGCTCCACTGTGGTGGCAGTGCTTGTGATCGCGGTCATACTCACTACACTGGGAGCGGGGCTGGTCTATGTTGAATCCAGCGAACGCGGCGTGGTCAGAACCGCCAGGGCAGGCGGCGTTCGCCCAGACGCGCTGGGTCCTGGTCTGCATTGGATTATCCCGGTTGTCGAGTCAGTAGTAACATACTCAATCTCAAACCAGAGCTACACGATGTCTGCCGCAGCGCTGGAAGGACAGGTGCAAGGCGACGACTCGATCCGCGCCCGCACGAAAGACGGACAGGAGGTCATCATTGACGCTTCGGTCATTTATCAAATTGACCCAGCCAAAGTTGTGCAACTTCATATCGTCTGGCAAAACCGTTATCAGGATGGGATCGTGCGCCCTGAAGCGCGCGGCATTATCCGTGACGCGGTTTCGCAATATGGTGTGGAGGAGGTCGTCTCCACCAAACGCGTTGAAATTGTCCAAATCATTACAGATGAACTGAGCGCCAGCCTTGCTCAAAATAATTTGATCCTGCTGGATTTCGTCCTGCGCGACATCCACTTCAGCGAAGGCTATGCCGCAGCAGTGGAACAAAAGCAGATCGCCGAACAACAGGCACAGCAAGCCAGGTTAACCGTTGAGCAAAAGAAACAGGAAGCCGAACAGGCTCGCCAGGTGGCGCAAGGTCAGGCGGATGCGGCGGTCATCGCGGCAAAGGGCGCGGCAGAAGCGCGCATTCTTCAAGCAGAAGCGGAAGCTAAAGCCAACCTATTGCTGGCGCAATCTCTCACCCCAGCCCTGGTGCAATATCAATATATCCTGAAACTTGCGCCCGGCGTACAGACCATCTTCATTCCTAGCGGCAATCAATTCATATTGCCATTACCAACAACGGAGAGTAGTCCACCCGTTACAACAACGCCATAATTCAAACAAGACCCTAAAGGTTTCTTTCGTGAAATATCGCCTGAGTACGGAATGTGGTTTTGCACGACTTGTTCCTGATTAGGCAGGAAAACCTTTAGGGTCTGCTTATTTAGGAACAAATGCCGATTCCACAAACTGGACGCGAGATCCGCCTCACGACTCTTTCGACGTGCGCAGGTTGAGCGTCCAAACTTAGCGCCGACGCGCTGACGCAGGTTCTGCGTCCTGTCAAAGACATCTTCGATGCCGCATCATTCCCGGACCTATTGGTTGGCCTGAGAGACCCGGATGACGCGGCTGTTTGGCGTTTGGATGAAGACCGCGCGCTCGTAGTGACAACAGATTTCTTCACACCAGTGGTTGATGACGCGTATGATTACGGGTCGATAGCCGCGACAAATAGTTTATCGGATGTTTATGCCATGGGTGGACAACCTTTCCTTGCGTTGAATGTCGCGGCTTTGCCGGATAACCTGCCGACGGAAATTTCAAGCGAGATCATACGCGGCGGCGCTGAGAAGGCGCGCGAAGCGGGAGTCGTCATTGCGGGCGGGCATACCGTCAAGGATAAAGAGCCAAAATACGGACTAGTCGTCATCGGCTTCGTTGACCCGCGCAAGATGTTGAGCAAAGGCGGACTCAAGGTCGGCGACGCGCTAGTGCTCACAAAGCCGCTTGGATTCGGAGTCACAACGACGGCATTGAAACGCGAACAAGCAAATCAACAGGATGTTATTGAAGCTGTGAACTGGATGAAGCGCTTGAACAAGACAGCCAGCCAACTCGCAATAGAATTCAGTCTGCGCGGCGGGACGGATATTACGGGATACAGTTTGCTCGGTCATGGCTTGGAAATGGCCGGGGCTTCGGGTGTCGCGTTGAAACTAAATTTTGCGAACATTCCGTTCATTTCCTGCGCGCGCAAGTATGCTGAAATGGGATGCTTCGCGGGCGGCGCGTTCGACAACAAAAAATACTTTGAGTCAAAAGTAAAATTCGCGGACTCAATTGATGAGCCGAATCAAATGCTGTTGTTCGATCCACAGACGAGCGGCGGCTTGTTGTTGGGAGTCCCGCAAGAGAAACTGGATTCGTTCGTCAGGCGCGCGAGGGAGTTGGATCAAGCCGTTTGGGTGGCAGGACGCGTCGAAACGGGAGCAGGCATAAAAGTCGGATGGGAAGCGGATTGATTATCCATAGTACAATATAGGGAGCGTAGAAAAGTCCACTGAATCATGTCAGAAATCCCCATAGAAATTAATCTAACCGCAGGGTTGATCACGATTGCCATATTGCTCATGGTGAGCGCCGTCCTGATCATGGCAGAGACTGCCCTGCTCTCCTCGCGAAAAACGCGCCTGCAAAACGAGCATAACAAAGGCGATGAGCGCGCAGGCATTGCCCTCAAGTTGACCGAAAACCCAAATCAGTTTCTTTCAGTCACACAAATTGGGATTACGGTCATCGACCTCCTGCTCGGCGCGTTGACCGGCGCGACGCTCGGCGCGTGGATCGACTCCCAGCTTGGCAGATATCGAATCCTGGAACCTTACAGCCGTGTGATCGGTTTGCTGCTCGGTGTGCTGCCAATCACGTATCTGTCGCTGGTGCTTGGCGATCTCGTCCCCAAACGATTGGCGTTACGCAACCCTGAAGGAGTGTCCGCGGCCTTCGCAAAGCCGACAATGTTTTTAACAAGGATATTCTCGCCAATCGTGCGCTTCCTGAGTTTTTCAACGGAGGCGATTCTGAAGTTACTGGGCGTAGAGATCACCGACGAACCCTCCGTAACAGAAGAAGAAATCCAACTAATGATTGACCAGGGCACAGAGGCAGGCATATTTGAAGAAGCCGAACACGACATGGTGGAGGGAGTTTTCAGCCTGGGCGATCAGCGCGTCTATTCATTGATGACCCCGCGCACAGATGTCGTATACCTGGATGTCAACGACAGCCCAGAAGAGATTCGCGCAAAGATTGAAGGAAGCGAGTATTCGCGCTTTCCCGTCCGTCAGGGGACGCTGGACGTAATTCTGGGAATCGTCAGGGCACGCGATCTGCTTGTGAGGAGTTTGAGCGGCGAGCCTATCAAATTAAAGGATTTACTCAAACCCGCGTTCTTCATCCCTGAAACGATGTTCGCCTCGCGCGCGCTTGAGATATTCAAGGAAAAAGGCACGGAGTTACTTCTCGTTATTGATGAGTTCGGCGGCCTGCAGGGGCTGCTCACCATCAACGATATCATCGAAGAGATCGTGGGACAAATTGAATTGGAAGAACCACAGGCAACGCAACGGCAGGATGGTTCCTGGCTGTTGGACGGGATGCTTGAAGTGGACGAGTTCAAAGAGATATTCAAACTGCACGTCCTCCCGCACGAAGACGAATACGAAACACTAAGCGGATTCGTCATGGTGTCGCTCGGGCGCGTGCCTCAGACCGCAGATCATTTCGAGTGGCACGACTTGCGCTTTGAAGTGATAGACATGGACGGCAGACGCGTGGACAAAGTGCTCGTCACCACTTTACCTCAGAGGCCGCTGACCGCAGAACCGCACAGAAATTAGCAAACTCTTTACTAAAGTACAACTATGTCCCGCAACTTCCTTCGCTCGGTGATTTTTGACCTCGGCGGAACGCTGATGTACGAACGCGATTCCTGGCATTCCATCAACGCACAAGCTGATGAGGCCCTCACAAATTATCTGCGCGGACAGGGCTTGGAACTCAACCTGTCAACATTCCGCCTTGAATTTCGCCGCAGACTTGATGAATACTTCAAACGGCGTGAAAAGGATTTGCTCGAAACAACCTATTCATTCGTCCTGCGCGATCTGCTTGCCGATAAAGGCTATGGAGATATATCGGAGAATATTCTCCGCCAGGCGCTTGACCGCCTGTTTGCCGTTACCCAAACCAACTGGCTGGTGGAAGAGGACGCGCTCCCAACTTTGAAGCGACTCGAAGAGAATGGTTATCGTCTCGGGCTGATCTCAAACGCGGGCGACGACAAGGACGTGCAGCAACTTGCCAAAAGATTTGGCATCGCCTCCTTTTTTGATTTCATTCTCACGTCTGCCGGGTGCAGTTACCGAAAACCGCATCCGCGCATCTTTGAGATGGCATTATCAAACTGGTATTTTCTACCGAACGAAGCGGTAATGGTAGGAGACAACCTGGTCGCCGACATACGCGGCGCGCAAAACGCAGGATTATACGGGATCTGGATCAGCCGCCGCGCCGGCGAAAGAACGGAACCTGAACTTCGGGTCCAGCCGGATGCGAGTCTGGCTTCGTTATCTGAATTGCCCGGGGCACTTGATCGCCTTCAGGTACAATAAAAATCCAAAACTTCGTCTTTGCTCAGCGTGAAAGGCAACTCATGACACAAAACAAATCCATAACTGCCTATCTCGCTTTGGGCGCTGGCGTGCTGGCGCTCAGCTTTTCCGCCATGTTCGTGCGTTGGGCAAACGCGCCCGGGCCCGTCACCGCGTTCTATCGCTTATTTTTTTCCATATTTTTACTACTCCCATTTTTCGTCCCGCGCGCAAAAGGAAATTCATCCATTCGATCATGGTCGGTTTTGCTCCCGATCCTTGCGGGTATATTCACCGCCTGTGACCTGGCATTGTGGACATCGGCGCTTTCCTACACAACTGCCGCGAACGCAACCTTGCTCGGCAACACCGCGCCGCTCTGGGTTGCGCTGGGAACGTGGCTGCTCCTGAAACAACAACTCAGCACAGCCTTCTGGCGCGGACTCGCCATCACCTTGATCGGCGCGGCGCTTATCATGGGAACGGACTTCATCTCGCACCCGCGTTTTGGCATCGGAGACGTCATGGCAACTTTTACAGGTTTGTTCTATGGCGGATATTATCTGATCACGGAAAGAAGCCGTTCAAACTTCGACTCGGTGACTCACATTTGGTTTGTAGGTGTTGGGGCAAGCCTCGCATTATTGATCATCAACATGGTCCTTCAGAATCCTTTGACAGGTTATAACCGGCAGACCTGGCTTGTCTTCCTCGCCAGCGCGGTTGTCTCACAATTAATCGGATATATGGCGCTTGCATACGCGCTGGGGCATCTCCCCGCCTCCATCGTCGCGCCGACCATGGTGTTACAGCCGGTGGTCACAGCCATTCTCGCAATTCCCCTGCTGGGAGAAATTCCCACCATCTGGCAGGGAGTTGGCGGCATGATCGCGCTGGTTGGCATCTATATCGTCAATCGTTCCCATCAACAAGGATTGCTGGAAACCCCGAACGCGTAATGACCTTCGTATTGGAAACAGTTTTTTCAATGGGCTCACTGCTATTCGTTGCCGGCCTGCAACAAGTCAGGAGCCGACCATTCGCGAGGCGTTGGTTCCTGAAATTCCTCAGGCTTGCCATTAGCGGTGTGTCTGCCATGCAGGGTGCCCCGCTTTGGTTCGAACTGTTAAAGGAACTGATCGGCTTGCGCGCGCCCGCTTCTTCCACATCCGCCCCACCATCGAAGTGAAGATATTGTATAATCGGCTAACATTATCAGATTCAGGAGGATCATCATGGAGATCAAAACCTTTACCGAAAACGGACGCGTCCTCGTTACGGTCATCCACGTGGACGGCAATATTGATTCGTCGACCTACGAAACATTTCAGTCAAAAGCGAATGAGTTGATCAAAAACGGTGCGCGCCATATTTTGGTTGATCTTGCACACGTGCCATTCGTCAGCAGCGCAGGCTTGCGCGCCCTGCATCAGCTCTTCAATCAACTTCGCTCCCTCCACCCCGATAGCAACCTGAGCGACGATGATATGAAGAAAGGCATCAGCGCGGGAACTTACAAATCGCCTCACCTCAAACTGCTGAATCTTTCCAAAGAGGCAAGAACGTCTTTTGAAATGAGCGGCTTCGACATGTACATCGAAACCTTTACCGACATGAAGACCGCCATCGCCTCTTTCTAAGCAGGAGCCAGAGGAGCGTCGTATGGAAATCCAGGCACACAACGAAAATGGACGAGTTACTGTTACTGTGTTGCAAGTTCACGGAAAAATCGATTCATCCACATATCAGGCATTTGAATCACGGGCGGAAGAGTTGATCGCAAACGGCGCCCGCTACATACTGATAGATCTTTCGCAGTGCGGGTATATCAGCAGCGCGGGGTTTCGAGCGTTGAATCACATATTCAAGAAACTTCGCTCAGTGCATGCGGATGTCAGACTGACAGCTGAAGAGATGAGAAAGGGAATCAGTGCTGGCACATACAAATCTCCTCATCTGAAACTGCTGAACCTCTCCAAAGAGACCAAAACTGTATTTGAAATGAGCGGCTTCGACATGTACATCGAAACTTTCGACGACACGCAGAAGGCTGTCGCCTCTTTCTAAGCCGAAAGTTGATTCCGTTTAAGGGCGCATTCCCGCGCCCTTTTTGATTCCCGCGATACAAACAACAAGGCGTGACCGGGAGTCCCCCGGTCACGCATGCAGCGGGAGAAAGAGCAGGCGTTTATTATCTTCCTATGAGCCAAATCTCTGCTTGAAATCTGACGAGAGTGCGTCACCAGCCGCTTCTACAAGTTTCCCGACAATGGGATGGACCACAATACTCACTACCGCGCCCGCTACTCCCGGCAAATTCTTGACGAACCAATTGCGAACATATTCCATCCTGGAAAGATCAGGCTTTTTATCGGTAACCGCCTGCTCCAATTCATTGACGCGTTCCAGCGCGGCATCTCTTTTGTCAGCCGGGGTTTCGGATTCAACCTTGCTTCGCAACTGGGCAAGCAGTTGACGCAATTCTTCCATTTCTTGAGACGTGACCGTAGAATGTATCGCTGTTTTGGATTGATTGATATTCTGCCCAACAGCGACTTGCCCACTGATATCGCCGCCAATGGTGACTTGAATCCCCTGCGTAGATTTGGATTTGTTTTTCATGGTGCCTCGTTTCTAAAGTAGGTCAAAATGATATGCAAGTGTTGATTTATCCTGGACAATAGACGACACCAACTTCGCCGTAATCTTTGGAGTTGGAATTCCCAGCTCCATCTACTGCTTCGATGCTGATGAAGAGTATTCCATCCTTTCCACCCAGATATTTATCAGCTTCGATGCCTGCATCTATTGTGGCTTGATATGTATCTTTACCATTTAGGGTCATCGGTATCTGCAATTTATCGCTATAGTCGTAGGCGTAATAAAGGGTCACATATTTGATGTCAGACTGATCGTCGTATACTTCGGCGGAGACATACAGAGTGGTCTTCGACCCGCAATAATCGAATGGGTAATTCACTTTTGAGTCCGAGACATAAATGTTCTTGATTTCAGGCGGGGTTATGTCAGGCGGGATTGGCGTATCAATCCGAATTGGGGCACATGAGACGTTGTTCATTTCGTTTGACTCAGCTACGACCGCGCCAGGATCCACCCGGACGCAAATGTAATAATTGCCAGCTGGCGTATTAGCAGGGGTTCCGGGGTTGACATCCTGGATAGATATTTGCTGGCCTGCCGCCACATCGGGTGTGTTGCTGAAGCGCCCTCCCAACAGCAACACATCCTCGCGATAATCGGGCGAATAGATGCCCCAACCGCTTGGCATAAAGGTGTCACTGGAAAGTACAACGTCGGCCATGTAACCAGCAGAGCCGGAACTGAGCGTACCCGGAGCCAAACCATTGCCGGCATTTGAAACTTCCACGTTGATTGCCACGCTACTACCAGCTATCACCGAAGCAGGTCCGGAAATGATGACACCCAGGTCAGGCAACCCGGTTTGTGTAATCGGCGTAGGCGTAGTAGTGGAGGTCCTCGTCGGTGTAGGTGTGCGCGAAGGCGTAGGAGTAAAAGTTCTGGTCTGTGTAGGAGTCCATGTTAGAGTCCTTGTTGGC
Source organism: uncultured Anaerolinea sp. (assembly GCA_964543585.1). Classification (GTDB taxonomy): domain Bacteria; phylum Chloroflexota; class Anaerolineae; order Anaerolineales; family Villigracilaceae; genus Defluviilinea. The sequence continues at coordinate 11,047 of CAZIYY010000073.1, forward strand.
ATATTCGTTGCACCTGTGTCTGGTATTATTAATGTGGGTGTGGTTGGCGTGGATGCGTCTGTGGGAGTAAATGGCTCCGTTGGAAGAGGTGAAGGCGAAGACGCGAGAAGAGGTAATGTACTTCCAAGAAACGGCGCGATTATTTGTGAAATAGGAGGCGGCAATTTATCTTCACCAATAGCCGAAACTGTCGCAGTCACGAGACCCGCGATAGTCGCCAAGATTAAAAGCCCCATGAAACCTCTGCTTAACCAGCGACCTGGTCCTCCGCGTTTTCGATTCTTTGGCGGTGAGGGCGGCTTTGACAACAAGCTCAAATTATGTTGTGTGATTGCCAACCCCGCCTTATCACCGATAGCCTGACGAATGTTTAACGCCTGTGTCAACGTCTCACGCGCTTGATCATTCATCTCTATGCACAAAGCGCGGCTCCCCAGTTGATGAAGCGCCCAGGCTTCCACTTTACGATCTCCCAAAGACTGAGCCGCCGCCAGAATCAGATCCAGAATCTCCGACCAGGCTTGCCAGCGTTTCAAAAATACCAGAGACTGTTCGATGGCGCGGCCAAGGCGAATTACATCCTGCCAGCGTTTTTTATCATTGGCTTTGTGCATGACAGTTAGCAAAACATCTGCTGCATCTTCCATTAGCCCGCGAGTCGGCTGTTGGTCTGTCCACTTGGAAAAATAATCGATCCATGCATCTTCCCATGTGGATAAGTTCCACATATTCGGAAGCGTTCTTGCCATCACTGCTGTCAGGCTATAGCGCGGGCTATGCGCCTGAACCAATCCAAGTATCATCAGCCCATCCAAAATTTTCTTGGGTTGATTCACTTCTGAAAGATTCGCAACATGCTGAAACGGCACTACTGCGTCGCCCGCCGCCGCAAGCACAGCCAGAATTTTCTTTTCGGATTCGCTCAACGTACCGAGAGAGAATTGAGCAACAGCCGCGTCGGAGTCTTGACCTTGAAGTTGATCCCGTATCTCTGAAATGGATTTGCCCGTCTCGCGCGCCGAGGAGGCAATATGCAAAATACGGAGTGGCTGATCTTCCAACGCGGATATAACCTCTTTAACGGAAGCCCGTTCAGGGTCCGAAAGAGATCGCCCCAATTCCTTTTCGAAGAGCATTAAGGCTTCATCCTCCGGTAAACCATGTAAAGAGACAATTTGCCCTTCTCCCCATAGGCTGCGGTCCATGGATGCAAACACAAACATACTTGAGGGCATATCATTGAGCAACGCCTCAATTGAGTCACGATCCAAAGATATATCATCCAAAAGGATCAGCGCTTTGATGTCCTGTAAGCCGTTTCGAATTTCTCCATCCGTTGGCTTGATATTTGGAGGGCTGTCATGAAACGCATCAAAAAGCAATTGGAGCAGATCGTCGAGTCCCTGATCTTTTGCAGACAGATAAACCACTCCATCAGAAAAGTTGTTGGCTTCGGGGAGATGCGCCACCCGGCGCAAAAGACTCGTCTTGCCCATGCCACCCATTCCAAATATAGACACAGGCGCAGACGTCTCAAACGCAGACTTGATGCTCGCCGTTTCTGCTCCTCGATCCAACAGGGATGGAAACTGGCGGGGCTTCATATTTACAGGTCGAGCCCGCGGTTCAATCACAGGTTGAGCTGTCGGCGGAGCGACATTGACTACGCCGCCATTGACATCCCCTATTTGCAAAATGTAATTACCAACGGCGACCTGTCCGCTTACGGTCCCTTTGATTTCTGCCTTTATAGTCTCGGTCATGGTAGTCATTGGAATTTCCTTTACTCAAGCTTTCCCTCACATGATAGTGAGCCATCATGTGAGGTATTCATCTAAACTCATGGCGCTATATCCAGCCGCTTCAGACTTCCGAAGCGCCACACCGTCCTGGCGGTCGGTGCCAGGGAAAAACGGCGAGACTTCGGAAGTCTAGGGTAGTTATTTCGTAAACACTACGCTGTCAAGAATGCTTTGAGCTTCTTGTTGCTGTTCTGGAACCAAGCTGAAAGGCTTGCCAGAGGGTGCAATCATGAAGATGAGCACGCGCTCTCCGTTAACATTGTCAAGCAATATGAACCTCCAATCCCCGTCGCTGCTGAGAATATTCCAAGTCAGACCAAAAGTCTTTTTGTTGATTTTCGTATTAGGTGTTGCATCGATCTGCACGCCGCTGATCCCTCCGACAGTTACCTGGGTCGGTTCACTGGTTTGGAAGTCGGGATCCGACTGAATCCAGGATATGAAGTCATCAGGAAAGGGAATTAGATTTCCACCAACAGGATCGACGAGTTGCGCAATGGTAACTATGTTGAAAACAATCGGCATTTGCCCATTGTCGAGGTATAAATCGTGAAGCAAATCTTCCTCCACATGCCAATTTGAACCGAAGCTGACGCTCGTGATAAGTTTGAAGACCTTCGGCGAGAAAGTCGTTGTCGGCTTAGAAAACACAACCGTATCCAGCACTTGCTGAGATGCATCCGTCATCAACACAAAATCTTGAGCCGATATATAGCCTACAGTCATAATCAAGAGCCGTTCGCCATTGACATCATCCAGGTAGGTGAAACGATAATGTCCGCCTTCTCCACAATTCCAGCCGCCTGGACCGACAAGGAACCATTCGGTTTTCGCCCCGCAGGCTGGAGTGGCATCGGCATCAATCTGTGTTCCAGGCAATCCACCCACTAAGAAGGACTGCGTTTTCACAACCTGAAAAAGGCCATGTGATTGTATCCAATTCACAAAGTCATCGGGAAACGGTATGACAGAATACGGCGCGGCAGGGCCGGCTATCTTGGCGGTTTTTGGATTGATAAAGAGAAATTCTCCATCATAGTCTTTGTATTTAAGAACGACCTCGCTGGAATCTTCTCCATCAATTTTCCATTCAGGACCGTAGCTGAATGTAATGGGCAGATCGAATGTCTTGGATGAGAATGTTGTCGGTTGTGAAAACGCGACCGTATCCAGGACTTTTTGCTCCAGTTCGTTTGCCTTTGAAAATCCGTCGGGCGGTGCATTCATCGTGATGAGTAAGCGCTGCCCATTAACGTCATCCAGTATGATAAAGCGATACATTTCAGTGTCATCGAGGTAAAGCCAGTCAGTGCTCTTTATAGCAATGAAGGTCCTCTTTTCTCCGATATTTTTGACAAGGGCATCAATCTGAATGCCCTTAACTCCTCCTACAGTGACGGAAATGGGTTGCCCCGCCTCGAAATATTGGTTTGATTGTAGATATGTGACAAAGTCATTGGGCCAGGGTATGGTCGCCGTACTGTTGGGATCAGCGATCTGTGCCTCGGCGACAAGAATGAATCCCAGTTCCCAAGCATAATCGGTACCTTTGATCTTAATCGTAAACATATCGGAGAACTCACCTTCAGAATACCAATCTGATCCGTAGGTCATAGTCATGGGAAGTTTGAATGTTGACGATTGGAATGTCGTCGGTTTTGTAAACACAACAGTGTCCAAAACCTTCTGCGATTCCTTTACAATAAACTCGTAGTCTTTTCCACCCGGAGGACCTTGGATTTGGATTAAGACGCGCTCGCCGTAGACATCTGCCAGGTAGATAAAGCCAATTGGTTCTCCATTTGGGCATTTCCAGCCAGTGCCTGAAAGCATTATCCAGTTCGTTTTATTTCCACAGGCGGCGGTGGCATTGATTTGGATTCCTTGAAATCCGCCAATGAGAACTGTCTTAGATTCCTTAACCTGAAAGAGGCTATCGGGCGATTGGATCCAGGCGGGAAAGTCATCAGGAAAAGCAATGCCATTAGCAATCTTTGCACTCTTCACATTTATGAAGGATACTCCTGCGTCATGCCCTGTGTATCCAAGTGTGACCACATCGGAATATTCTTCCGCAACCGACCATTCAGAGCCATAGCTTAAAGTGATGGGCAAATTAAATGTCTTGGGCGAGAATGTTGTCAAAGTCGAAGCGGGAGCAACGGTTGGAGCCAAAGTCGGAGGGACTATAGTCGGTGGGACGGGAGTTGCCGCTGGCGCGCACGCCGAGAACAATACACTTACGAGTATCAATACTGAAACGAGCAATTTACGTGTGTTCATTTTTTCTCCTTTAGTGAAAAAAACATGAAATCAATAGTCGTATTGATTTCTGATCATATTTTTGCACAAGGGCATCTTTTTAGCGTCGTTCCAATTTCCAATTTATCCGAGACGCTAAAAAGACGCGGCTACAGTAAAGTTCCCACAATGAAAGTGCTATACTCAGTAAATCACGATTCTGGAGTCCGTCAGCTTGCTGATGGACAGAGCTTTTCGTGAAATACTGATACCCGTTTTATTTCGTCGTTTATCAGTTTGCGTGACACCTTGCCATGCAAGAGGAGGATCCAATGCTACAAGTTCGACTACTCGGACAATTCGACATTCGCATGGACGGCAAGCGCGTCACGATTCCATCGCGGGCTGGTCAATCGCTATTGGCTTATCTGATGCTGACGGCTGGGACATCCCATCGCCGCGAAAAATTGGCGGGCATCTTATGGCCCGATACCACCGATGAGAATGCACGCAAGAACCTGCGTCAGGAATTATGGCGCATCCGCAAAGCCATTTCGACGGGACAACCGGCTGAGAAAGAATATCTGCTCGCCGATGAAATTACACTCACATTCAACCGCGATTCTGATTATTGGCTCGATGTTTCCCAGATCGAAAGACGCGACCTCGATCTGCAATCTCTGATCGTCAACCTGTCACTGTATCAGGGCGAACTCCTGCCCGGATTCTATGACGAGTGGGTAGCGGTCGAACGTGAACGTATTCAAGCCCTCTTTGAAGCAGGGATGGAAAAACTGCTCGAGCAACTCATCGCGGCGGAACGCTGGATCGCTGTGCAGGAATGGAGCGAACGCTGGCTGACCCTCAGCGGCGCGCGCGAACCCGCCTATCGCGCGTTGATGCTGGCAAGCGGTGTGCGCGGCGATATGGCAAAAGTTGCGGCCCTGTACCAACGTTGCACTGCTGAATTACTGCAAGACCTTGGCGTCGAGCCATCCGCCGAAACACGCGGGTTATATGATGGGCTGCTCAAAGGCGCGAAAATTCCCCAACACACATCCGCCGCCCAGCCCACCGGCACGATCACTTTTCTTTTCACCGATATTGAAGGCTCAACCAACCTGCTCGATAAAATGGGCGATCAATATGCCGTTGCCTTGGGCGAGCATCACGAAATTCTGCGCGCCGCAATTCAGAAGTGGAATGGACGCGAAGTTGATACGCAAGGTGATGCGTTCTTTGTCACGTTCACGCGCGCCCTCGATGCAGTGCAATGCGCCGCCGAAGCCCAGCGCGCGCTCGCCGCTCATCCCTGGGTTCAGGGCGAACAATTGCGCGTGCGAATGGGCTTGCACACCGGCGAGCCTCTGATCGCTTCCACAGGCTACGTGGGTATGGATGTGCATCGCGCTGCGCGCATTGGCGATGCGGGACATGGCGGACAAATTCTTTTGTCGCCAACGACACGCGAACTCGTCATCCAGGATTTGCCCCCAGGGATGAAAATTCAAGACCTGGGCGAGCACCGTCTCAAAGATATGAAATACCCAGCCTCCATTTATCAACTGGTGGTGGATGGATTACCTGCTGAATTTTCGCCGATCAGAACAAAATTCACCGGCACAGAATCGCCCATCGCAGGATCAGCGCCTTTCAAAGGCTTGCAGTTTTTCGATGTCGACGATTCAGAATTATTCTTTGGGCGCGAAACGCTGACAGCAAAATTAATGAATCGTTTGCAGGATGCGAACTTCCTGTCGGTTATCGTTGGCGCATCGGGCAGTGGCAAATCCTCTTTGGTACGAGCGGGGTTGGTTCCAACACTCAAAAAAGGCAACGCCAATTGGCAAGTCCACATCCTTACGCCCACCGCGCATCCCCTTGAAGCGCTGGCAATCGAACTTACACAGGCTTCGGAATCTGTGACTGCCGCGGCAACTTTAATGGACGATCTATCGAAAGACCCGCGCAGTCTTCATTTTTTCCTGTCGCGCCAAACCCAGACGCGTCAAGATCAGACGCGCGACTCATCCCTCCCACGTCACACCGTATTGGTAATCGATCAATTCGAAGAATTGTTTACCTTGTGCCGCGACGAGTTCGAACGCGAAGCATTCATTGACAATCTGCTCGCGGCGCTCACCCCCTCACCCCCAACCCCTCTCCCAATGGGAGAGGGGCGAAGGGGTGAGGGAAACCTTACCCTCATCATCACACTGCGTGCAGACTTTTATGCACATCTCGCGCAATATCCCGAACTGCGCGATGCGGTTGCGCAACAACAGGAATACATCGGTCCGATGACGACTGAGGATTTGCATCGTGCCATTGAAGAGCCTGCACAACGCGGACACTGGGAATTTGAACCGGGGCTGGTGGATTTGATCCTGCGCGATGTGGGTGATGAACCCGGTGCACTTCCCCTCCTTTCACATGCGCTGCTTGAAACCTGGAAACGACGCGCCGGGCACAGGCTCACGCTCAAAGGCTATGCGGATGCGGGCGGTGTGCATGGCGCGATTGCGCACACAGCCGAAAGTGTTTATCAAAATCTTTCGCTCAGCGAGCAGACCATTGTGCGTAATATTCTCTTGCGTCTGACCGAATTTGGCGAGGGGACAGAAGATACGCGGCGGCGCGCGACGCTCGATGAATTGTGGTCACATGCCGAAGATGCCGATCAGGTGCGGGCGGTGTTGAACAAACTGGCTGATGCAAGACTCGTTACCTTAAGCGAGGACTCGGCTGAAGTCGCGCATGAAGCGTTGATCCGTGAGTGGCCCAAATTGCGTGAATGGTTGTCGCAGGATCGCGAAGGCATCATCCTACATCGCAACCTGACGGAAGCCACGCACGAATGGGAATTACTTGAACGCGATGCCGGCTCGGTCTATCGCGGCGCACGCCTGGCACAGGCAAATGAATGGTTTGTGCTCAACCCCAGCGCTTTGAACGCGCAGGAAAGAATGTTTCTCGATGAGTCGAACATGCAGACGATGAATGAACAACAGGAGCGCGAGGCGCAACGCGAACGTGAACTGGCTTCAGCAAAAGAACTGGCAGAGACTCAACGCCAGTCTGCGTCACGCCTGCGATTACGCAACCGCGTTATTACCAGCGTGGGAGCAATTGCCATCATTTTAGCGATATTGGCTGGATTGTTTGGCGTGCAATCGAATCAAAACGCAGTTAATGCACAGGAGCAACAGCAAGTCGCTTTCGAGCGCGAGTTGGCTGGATCCGCAATCAACAACCTCTCGGTTGATCCTGAACGGAGCATCCTGCTTGCATTGCAGGCTGTGAACATCAGCACGCAAAACGGTCAGCCAGTTTTGACCGAAGCACAGGATGCGTTGCATCGTTCCATCCAGACCTCGCGCGTGCTGGCTACCTTGAAAGGGCATACGAGCGGAGTATGGTCAGTGGCAGTGAATCGAGCTGGCACACAGTTAGCCACGATCAGTCAGGATGGAACCGCAAAAGTTTGGGATGCTGTGACAGGTCAAGTTCTGGCGACACTTCCAACAAATCTCACCGAGAACCTGGGCGGTACCGGTGTTGCATTCAGCGCCGATGGGAAACAACTGCTCACGGTGAGTGGCGACAATTCCGCAACACTATGGGATATTGCGACAAGTCAGGCGCTGTTCACCCTTAAAGGTCACACTGCGCTTGTCACATCAGTGGCAATCAGTCCCGATGGTAAGTTATTCGCAACAGCCGGCGATGATAAAAGTGTGAAACTGTGGGATGCAGACACAGGTAAAGAAATGATAACACTTACGGGTCATGATGGTGAAGCGCTTGTTTTGGCTTTCAGTACAGATGGAAAACGCATCTATGCCGGCAGTGATGGAGATGGCTATGCCATTGCCTGGGATGTCACCACGGGGGAAGAGTTATTTAGATTTAGCGGACAAAGCATTGTATTTGGAGTGGATGCCATCGCCGCCAGCCCGGACGGGACGCGTCTCGCGACGGGTGAATTTGATACTACTGTCAGGGTTTGGGATTCCGCTACGGGGACTCTCCTGCTCACGCTCTTCGGTCATTCGAGTCAGGTGGTGAGCGTGGCTTTCAGCGCAGATAGCAAATTTCTCGCCAGCGCCAGTGAAGATGGCTCGGTAAGACTCTGGGACGCCGAAACGGGAAAAGCATTGCTGACACTTTCGGGGCATACCAGCGGTGTGTTGGGCGCAGCATTTAGTCCGGATGGAAATAAACTCTACACCTCCAGCCGCGACGGGACGGTCAAGATATGGGATGTGTCACCCACAGCCGGAAGCGATTGGCTGAATCTCGCGGGGCATACAGATCGTGTGTGGAGTGTGGCTTATCGTCCCGATGGAAAACAATTGGCAACTTTGAGCTTTGACGGCAACATTAAGATCTGGGATGCAGTCAACGGCAAGGAATTGCGGACCATCGCACTTCCGAACTCGATTGGTAGCACTGGATATGTAACCCCCGGGGGTGTAAGTTATAGTCCTGATGGCAAACGGCTGGCTTACAATGATGTCAACACAACGACAATCATTGATGCAGAGAGCGACGCTGAAATTCTGACACTGCCTCCTTTCAAAAGTGGAACGGTGGATGTTGTCTTCAGTCGTGATGGAACTCAACTCGCCGTCGCCAGCCAGGACGGTACGGTGGGAATCTATGACAGCAACACCGGCAATAGGATTCTTGAGTTCATTGCAAGCCCTGCAGGTATTCAACGAATCGCATTCAATCCCACTGGCAAACGTATCGCTGTTGCGGCGGGCGATGGCATCAATGTTTGGGATGCAACCACCGGCAAGCAACTGCTGACCTACAGCGGGCATGGCGAGGGAGTCCGCAGCAGCGGCATTACATTTAGTCCCGATGGCAAATGGATTGCATCATCAGGCAATGATGGGACCATCAAAGTCTGGGATTCAGAAACGGGCGCGGAAATATTCACGCTGCTCGGGCATACCGGCTCAACCTTCGGAACTGCGTTCAGTGCCAATGGTCAGTATCTGGCAACCTCGAGCGTTGATCGAACAGTAAAAGTGTGGAAGTTGCCAAAAGCGGGAGAACAAGTTCCTGAGCCGCTGACTCTGTATGGCAACACGGGCGCGGTATACCAGGTCACTTTTAGTCCCGATGGGACGCGCATCGTTTCGGTGGGACGTGATCATGTTGTGCATATATATGAGTTGAAAATTGAAGATTTGATTGCGCTTGCCAAATCCCGGCTTACGCGCGAATTGACCACCGAGGAATGTCAGAAGTATTTGCACGTGGATACGTGTCCGTGATACTGAAGAGCGTGTTAGCCCGCTGTTAATCTCAGGACTTTCGCTCGTGCTTCTAGTTTTGCGTGTCCCCCTGAGCGATAGCGAAGGGTCTCTACGATCATCTCAGAGATTCTTCGCTGGCGCTCAGAATGACAAGCGAATGTCCTAAATCTAACTGAAAGAGAAGATGATGAAACCCAATCTCAAGTTTGTCAGTGAGGTGAAGTGATGACCATATTAGAGCAAATGAACCGTTTTTCTGATCGATTTGGAAAGAAAATCATCGTAAACAACACGCCTTGGCGTTATTACCGCCTCGGTGCGGGCGCGCCCATCTTCTGGCTCCCCGGCGGACTGCGCCGGGCGACGTTCAGTTTCGCCTTCTTGGAAAGACTCGCCGCACACCATACCGTCATCGCACCGGATTACCCACCGGTGCAGACGAATGATGAATTCATCACGGCCTTCGACGCTATCCTGCAAGCCGAAGGCGTGGATACCTTTGCACTTGGCGGTCAGTCCTACGGCGGAGGGCTGGCGCAGGTATATCTGACTCACAAGGTCAAGTCTGTCGAACGACTCATTCTCGCCAGCACTGGTCCAGGCAATTACCCCAAAGCCATGATGTTACCCCTGCAAGTCAACATCGCACTGGCGCGCCTCCTGCCAGAAAAGACAGTCAAAAGCCTGATGACTCGCCTAATGTACAAGTATCTCACCGTGCCCGAAGCCGAGCGCGCCGAATGGGACGAGGCGCTCAATGCCCTCATACAAAACGACCTGTCCCGCCCCGATATGGTCTCGCTTTTTGCCGTCATGGCCGATCGGATCCGCAAGCGCATTGTCACTCCCGCCGCTTATCAAAACTGGACCGGGCGCGCTATCGTACTTAGGTCTGAAAACGATCCGACCCAGAGCAAAAAGCACATTCTTCGTTATGAACAGCTATTTGGGCGCGCCGTGGAAGTAATCAACATGGGTAATATGAGTCATTCGGCAGCGTTCTTCAACCCGGACAAATACGTCGAATTTCTCGAACAGGCGCTTATATAGGCATGCTGACCAACTCCGTGACTGTGGCAAAACCCTGACGATAACGGCAATGTCAAGAACACGGGTGACCTCGTAGGCGTTGCCTTCAGCCCCGACGGCACGCGAATTAACGCAGGAAGAGTGTCTGAAGTATTTGCACGTGGATGAGTGTCCTGCTGTTCCATAAATATAATCAACAAGGATCAAAAAGCGCGAGGTTTATGCTTCGCGTTTTTTTGTTTTACGCTCAGAGTTTCGCTTATAATCCACGTCATGTCCAACGATCTCTTCGATCACGCCATGCAGGAACGCATGAAAAGCGAAGCGCCGCTCGCGGCGCGCATGCGTCCGCGCACGCTGGAGGAATACATCGGACAAGAACATATCGTCGGTGAAGGCAAACTGCTACGCCGCGCCATCGAAGCAGATAAACTTTTTTCATCCATTATTTTGTGGGGACCTCCCGGCACCGGCAAGACCACGCTCGCGCAAGTCATTGCCAACACCACCAAGAGTCACTTCGTCACTATCTCCGCCATCCTCGCGGGCAAAGCGGATTTGCGAGTCATCATTGATGAAGCGCTAGAACGCCGAAGATTACACAATGAACGGACGATACTTTTCGTGGACGAAGTTCACCGCTGGAACAAAGCCCAACAGGACGCGCTTCTCCCTCACGTTGAAACTGGCGCAGTCACATTAATTGGCGCAACGACAGAGAATCCATACTTTGAAGTCATCAAGGCCTTGATCTCGCGCTCACGCGTCTTTCAACTTCGGAACTTGAATCAAGAAGAGACAGGTATCCTGATTGACCGCGCCCTCACAGCCAAAGAACGCGGCTACGGGGACAAACGCATCACACTGGATCTCGATGCCCGCTCCCATTTAATTGAAGTTGCCAGCGGCGACGCGCGCAACGCCCTAAACGCTATCGAACTCGCGGTGGAGTCTACGCCACAAAATAAAGACGGCATTATTCAAATTACTCTGGATGTCGCGCAAGAGTCCATTCAACGCCGCGCGGTTTTATATGATAAAGACGGCGACGCGCACTACGACACGATTTCCGCATTCATCAAATCCGTGCGCGGCT